>NZ_RQEY01000019.1:0-300000 GCF_004770105.1 Leptospira andrefontaineae
TTCTTGCAAAGTCCAAAACATGGATGCAACTTTGTTATATGCATCCAATCAGATGATGAATTTCTTAAATAACGAATTAGGTGTTGTTCAAGATGCACTTCAGGATTTGATCAATGGCAATACCGGAACTATGACCACACATTTGGGGCAGTCGGAATATACAAATAATACGAATACTTGTTTGGACAGCGGGAATCTTTGTGGAGCAGAAGAACATCCTACTGCTAATGCAAGTTCCAGTCTTGCAGTGGCTGTTGCTGATTATTTAAATGAGAGCATGGTTAGCGGAGGTGCTGGTCTTGCAAAGATGGTTGCAGATTATATCGATGGAAAGGTTACACAAACAGATCTGATCAACTGGATCATGTCTGCCTATTCAGACAGTCTACTTTCTGGAACCGATGATCACAATCTTTTTGCACTTTTCGGTTTGGATCCTGGCACAACTCTCTCTGGTGTAGATTTGGCTTCAGCCAATCTTGTTGCCTTCAATGATGAGAATTATACTTACGATGGCTGGGATGGAGATTGGTCTAGCACGTATTGCCAACATTGGACCGGTTGTTTTGGGGTCTGGGGAACGAATCATGATTACCAAACTTATGGTGAGGACTTTGTAAATTACTCAACATCCCAATTTATTTGGTGGGGAGGAGAAGTTATAGGTTGGACTTTTGCTCTTCCGGAACAGCAGGACCATCTTTGGATAGATCTGAACTTTACAACCCAGAATAATAACTCAAGTGCAAACGTAACCACTTACCAAGATCTGGTCATCCAATTGCAAGGATTCCAGTATGATTGGACCCAGAATGTTATGCCTTCCATCACAAATTGGGTTACGCAAGTTGCAAATTACCAAGCTCAATATGATAATTGGCAGATCGAAAAGGCAAAAGCGATCGCAGAAGCCCAAAGCACATACAGCCAGGGTGTAAGCGATTTACAGTCCCAAGAATCAGCTTGGATGGCCTCAATGACATCCATTCAAAACTCAGCGGAGAAGGCGTTTAACGCAGCAGAAAATGCTCTAAGAGATGCGAAAGGTCAGAGCAATTATGATTCCTTATACCAGCAGATCCTTGCCGGATTAAATAAAAATAATGGAATTCCGAACGCGAATGCAGAAGCTTCTGCAAATTTAACTTCGTATACAGATGCACTTTCTAATTTATCTAAAGGTTTAAATGATAAATCTACAAGTGGAATTCCGGATTCAACACTTCTTACCAATTTTGCAAATAGCTTTTCGAATCTGATAGCAGGCGCTTCTAATCTATCTCTTCTTTCTGCAACAAACAATAGTGTCGTGGATAGTACTGCGAATTATATGCTCGGTATCGTAGATTCTATGAAAAACGAGAAAACATTCAAACAGAATGGTGTAGGTAGATTATTAGAAGCGAATCATATCCAAACGAAAGAAGTGGATGGAGAAACTTATGTATTGGATTCTCACGGTCAAAGGATCAAAGTATTAGATGATAATAATGAGCAGAAAAAAGACGAGGATGGAAACCTTGTTTATAAAACAATCGGAGACTGGATCCAAGAGAAATGTGGAGCTGACCTGGGTAATGGAGATTGTTCTAAATATGTAGAGAACAAGTATAGTGATGTGTCATACTCTAATGGAACAATCACAGCAACGACCAAAGGATTTACAGGCAAAACTCACCTAAAAGCAGGAGGAGATGCCACCAATTATAACGATTATATATTCGATACAGAAGACAAAGTAGTTATGATCCATGCTCCTAAAAGAGTCATGATGGGAAGAGGGATCTCCAGCCTCGGAAATGTATTCGATCAAGAAAGTAACGGAGTTGGAGATTATATAAGCTCCAGTTTCAGGAATTTAAATAGTTATCTATCCAATTCTAAAACATCTGCGAATCTATTCTCTGAAGTTAGTGCATTAAGTTTACGTAATAATTCTCTTTCTAGTATGGCTTCTGAAAATGCCATGAGCCAAGTAAAAGTTGCCAACATGGTCGTGGACTATGTGAAAACAGTACTACTTGGAGGAGCTACAACAGGCCAATGGGTGACTGGCCAAGTAAACCAAGCTATCCAGGATGTATATGCAACCGCTCTTGTGAAGGCATTCGATCTAGATCCTCAAGCAGCTTCTTTCGTAGCCGGAATGTATATGGCAAATCAGGAAGCCCACCAAGCAAGACATGAGATGAACACTCAGTATGGAGGACTTGGCTGGGGGGTGCATAAGGTAGAAGACGCATTCAACTCAGCGGGACTAGGAGCGTTGTTGGATACAATGACCTATGGGGCTACGATAGCGGACCAGATGCATAATGCGGAGAACTTGCAGGCATTAGACAGATGGAAGAATTTCAAGTATGATATGGCAGGATTTGCCGTCCAGAAATACGGACAGGAACAAGGTTGGGATCCACAAAAGATAGCGGTATTCAGTCAATTTGCATCAGATTATTTGAAGATGAAAGATGCGAAGGAATCGTTCGGAATGAACGGATCAGAGTTTTCCCTACATTCGATTGCGGGAAACTTAAAATTTATAACAAGCCAGATTGACGGATTGTTTGCAGAGACCTATGAGGCGGGAATCAAGGGGGTCGCGCATTTAGGAGGAGAACTTGGAGCAGTAGGAGAACAAACAGAAAATAAAATCGGGGAACAAGTGAGATATCATACCAATGATATCAAGCTAAAAGACATTAAAGATGCGATCCGTAATTGGAAGAATGACCCTCCGATGATCGCCGGAGAACTGATGCGTGAGTATGGGCAAAGCCAAGGTTGGTCGGATACACAAACTACGGCGATGTCGAAATTAGTGTCAGACTACATGACGAGAGAACAAGCCAAACATGATCTTGAGGGGCGAACAACTAGATTAGGTATTTCGACTCTATTGAACCCACTTGCTTCTGTCGCATATTTGGATCAGCAGCTATTTAATGGCGGGGTTACAACACTCTTTGCTAAAGGTTTGCGTGGAGCCGCTACCGGGATTGCGGATTTAGGAAGAGGTTTAGGAATAGCATCGGACGACTTCGTAGATAACGCATATAAAGAATCGCAGAATTGGTCGAACTATATGACAGCAGCGGATTTGAAAGCGAAAGCTCACCAGGGAGATATCAACAAAAATAGTATCATGGCGAATATCCGGGATCAAATATTCGATCAAATTGGTGAAGAGCTTGCGAATCAATTTGGGGGAGATCCTCATATATTAGGTCAATTATTAAAACATCATATAGATCAACAAGAGGCGAAGAAAGCTGCAAGGGAACAAAGACTGAAAGATGCGGAGCTAACAGTCCAAGTAGCTGCCGCAGCTGCAATGGTATATTTTTCCGGAGGAACTGCCTCAGGTCAAGCCTCCAGTATGTTACAACAATCTTTCTTTAATATAGCTAGAGTAACCGCAGAAGGTACTAAAATTATATTCAATATAAGCAATGGACAGGCATTAGCATTAGGAGCAACAACCATTGCTCAAACAGTTATAGGAAGTGAACTGGGCGGAACTAACGGTGCAATAGCAGGGTTTACGAACGGAGTATTGACTGCATTTACATTAGGATCAAATACTCCAGTGACCGGCTTTGTAACTTGGACAAATCATAAAAATGCAAATATTATCACCGGGCAACAAGAAGTCAAAGGCGGCTGGGGAGGCGGAGTCAACATAAACGTAGTAAACCCTTCGAGCACGCTACTCTCGGAAATCGCGGCTAGCGGTTACAATATGGGCTTCAGTTTTACTCCTGGAAGTGGTTTGAATGTGAATGCAGGACTAAACTTTACGGGAGGACAAAGTGTAACCTTAGATTATAATCTAAGTAGTGGAAATTACACGGCAAACTATAGTGCAGATGCCTGGGATTCAAAGAACGACAAACATCATGGAGGCTTTAGCATTTCTGCGAGCAAAGATGGAAGTGCCAGTTTAGATACTTACTACAACTACGGTAATAAGGCTATCCCTCCACAATTCAGAGGCCATGGAGGAACATTATCGTTTAGTAATGATGGCACTATGACGATGAGTGGCCAAGTCCAGGGAGCTACAGCCGCTTCCCTAACCTACGATACGAATACACATAGTTTTGGAAAGCTAACAGGAAATCAGAACTTCTTAGGGGAATTCGTCCAAGGTTTGGGAGCGGAACATGCTCAGGATAACTTCACGCATGCACAATATGAGTTACTTAAACCGATGGCAGGAATGCTTGTGAAGATGGACCTAATGACCGTAGAAGAAGCACAGGGTGCATTAGGATTATCTCAGAGAGGAGAGTTTAAGGAAAATAATGTAAATGCTGAAGCAATCCTAAAGACTTTTGAAAATTATAAACAAGTAATGAAGGATCGTGGTCTGGCAGATGCTTGGGCGGATGAAATCAAGGCGGCAGGAGATTCCATCGGATTGAAGGTGGAAGTTGCGAAAGGTCAATCGGACAAATCAACTTGGGATAGACTAGTATCCGGTGTTAAAGGTGACTTTGCTCAAACGTTTGGGTTATCCAATGATGGAACCAATTCCGTAGAGAATAATGTCTTTAGAACCAAGACTTGCTTTGTCGCAGGAACCTTAGTCAAAACAAAATCAGGATATACTCCAATAGAAAAACTTCAAATCGGAGACTTCGTATTATCTCTAAATGAAGAAACCGGGGAGTTATCTTATAAAAAAGTAACAGAGAAGTTTATCCATGAGGTTCATTCTGTTCACGAACTTACTTATGATAATGGAAATAAGATAACAACAACCTGGAACCACCCGTTCTATATTAGAGGAACAGGATGGGTCCAAGCTGAGAATTTAAGCAGTCATGAGAGAAGTGTCACTTCCAGAAGTATTCGAAATGCCGATCTTGTTTCGTATAAAAGATCTAATGTGAGTGCTGCGATCGCAGGATCAAGGAATACAGTTCAAATTGAGAATTCATGGAGCGAAGAATATAATGGAACTCTTGGCATTCGGAGTATAGAAGAAAAATTCCATACAGAGAAAGTTTATAATATAGAAGTAGAAGGAAATCATACTTATTTCGTTTCGAAAGACGAAGTGCTGGTTCATAACTACGCTGACCAGCTAGAGAATTCCGTAAGTAAAGCAAGAGAGGACTTAGCGGATTTACAGAAAGCGAATCGTAAACTTTTTGCAACGGATGCAATCGTAGAAGATAGAGATCTTGCTAATAAGTTAGGTAGTTTAGAGACTAAGCTTAATAAATTCGACGAAGAAGGCAGAAGATTAGAAAAAGATAAGAAGGCGTTGCTATCAACGGTAGACTCTGCCAAAGGGAATTTAGCTCTAATAGAAAGAAAGAATTCCTTACTTCTGGATATTATAAGAAGTAAGGATGCAGACAATCTGTCCGGTATTAAGGAAATCCGAGAAGCTTTGAAGGGTGTTAAGCCTAGCGAAGGATTTACGAAGTCGCATCTGGAAGCTATAGATAAATGGGTCAAGGGAGATATCTTGAATAACCCAATAGCAAAAGCAGGCTTGAAGACAGGTGTAAGTTTCGATGTGAGCGCAATGTATCGAGATAGAACTGTCTCCGATGCCAAAATCTACGGATTGGCCTGGAAGGCGGCTATGGATGTGGGAAGTGCCTCGGATGTTGCTCATGCAAGAAAAACAATCAGCGATCTAGAGCCAAAGATACGAGCTAAGGTATCTGAGATTGATAAGATTGGTGTTGATTTAGCTAAGGAAGTGAATCGAACAAACGGAGAAATCCAAGCCTATCTCGTAGATAAACAATACGGTAATGCAGAATTTTCTAAATACTTTGCCACACGCGATCTGTTGAAAAACGAATCGCAATATAAGAAATTCGATTCGGAGACCACTTACTTTAAAGGGGAAGGAAAGGCAAAATTCGAATCGATCAAGAACGATTTAACGGGATTAAACAAATCCGATTATCTGACTGCTGAGCAAAAGAAAAACTTCGATGGTTTGGTTGAATCGAGGGAAAAGGTAGAGGCATACGATCGGATTAGAAGAGAAGTTGCAGAGGTAAAATCCTCAAAAGATCCAGAATACCAGAAGTTAAAGGATAAGTTTAGTTCTCAGCAAGAAGCTTATGAAAACGCGAAGAGTAACGCAGATGGACTTCGCCAATATATAAAACAAAGAGAAGAATTATTATCAACCGGGGGCGCAAAGTTAGATTCAAATGCTGAGATCAAAGCGCTACGCTCAGGTTTGGATAAACTCGAAACAAATGTGAAAACACTTTCGAAGTCGCTGAAAACTGCATATGGAGAAATGGATGCCAGGATGCAGACGATCATCAAAGAAACAAGCTCACTCCAAGCATATGGACCGGAAATCGCAAAACAGGCGAAAGCGAAAGCGATGTTAAAAGATCCGGAATATATGAAGAATCAGGAAGAAATAGCAAGTTTGAAAAATCGACAAGATTCTTCGCTTTCAAAGCTGGATGACCTGATGAATGGTCCGGATCATACAAAGAATAAGCTTGCCACACTTGAACAACGCAATGGAGAGATACTTAAAGCGTATATTAAATCGGAAGAGAAGTCATTTGTAGAGATCCGTGATGGAATCGGCAAAGAAGGAATGAAACATTTTGACGAGAATCTGCAAAAACAGTTAACCGAATTACGAACGAAAGTCCTGAATGATAGCTATAACTCAGTGACAGGAGAATTTAAGGGAGAATTTGCTAAGTTAAATAATCCGACACCGACTGAATACACTCTTAAAGATGCTGAGTTTAATTTTAGATTTAGCGAAAAAGTCCAACCTTCAGAAAAACATATGGATCTCTATGCAAAAGAAATCGCAAGGGATTATACTCAAAAGAATGGAAAGGTTTTATCTTCAGACGATGTCGAACGAATCGTTAAGCGATCTACAGCTTCGCCGGAAGAGATGGCAGGATTTAGTAAAGGGGAATTTAATCCTAAAAACCCTGAACATGTAATGAAGCTGGCCGATGCTTTGGTAAATCCTAATCATGCAAGGCAAGATCAATTTGGACCTTTAGCAACGCAGTTAGGAGCAGTTTTTGATATTATTCGCTCTGAGGCTGGCGGAGATAAGAGTAAGTTTCAACCTGATGAAAGCATCAAAAATAATCCAAATGCACTGGCAGAGTTTAATTCGGTAAGAGATTGGATCTTCTCAGGTAAAAGCCCAATAGAAATGGGAAATACAACGTCAGCCGCATTGTGCAGGGTGTATTATAATTTTGCGCAGACGATACTCACTGGAAAGATATCAGCGGATACGAATCTTGCGACATTCATGACACATAAGATTCGAATAGGAGGTGTTTCCATTGGTGAAACAAATAAAGCTCCTGTATTCGATAGAGGGTTTACGAATGGGTATACTGAACATGTGACGATTCCCGGTCTGGAAGGAAATAACTTTGAGAAATTCAGATTCAATTCTAAAGGTGAACCTTTGGGAATATCTGGAGCGATTTCGCAAGAGAAAGTGCGAGGTTACTTAAAGGATTTGCCAGCGGGTAGTGTTGTTCAAGTATTTGCGAATACGGATACTACTCCAGGACCGAATCACTATTTCTTTATAATTAAGGATGTTGATGGTGATTGGAAAAATATGAACAATAATGGAGGAAAAGCATATTATGAACCTTTTGACTGGAAGAAAAATAGAATTTACGGATTATATTATGATAAGTAGGATTATTGTAATATCGTTTCTTTCTTTTTCCTTTGCATATTGCAAAGGAAATACGCAGAAGTCTGAAGTGAATAATCAAGATCTGTATGCTATACCTAAGAATATGATTGGTAAACTATACTCAAATACATATGATTTTGATATTAACAAGATTCCAAAAGTAATTGTTATTTCACCTGATCAGCACGAAGGGTATTTGGGTACACTAAAGGCGAATTCTAATCATTGTGGTTTGATCGATTTAGAAAAGGGAAAAGTTTTTTTTAAAATGGGAGATGTCAAGAAAGACTTCTCTTTCAAAGTTATATATCTAGGAGAAAGAAAGCTAGCTTTTATAGATGAAAGTAACCGAGGATATGTAGGATACTATAGATACACAAAAGGCTCACTGGGAATAGAAGGTCACCGTTTCTATCTTTATCCATTATCTTTATTGAATGAATCAAAGATAGATGAAGAAGTACGTGAAATTAATTCAGGAGCCATTGTTAGCGGTAATTATACAGTCTCTTTTGATGCCGTTGGTGATTCAAAATATAGCACACTTGAAAAATGCGAACAAGAAGAAATCAAGCGGGAAAAGGGGCAAGAACAGATAACGGAAGAGCTAAAAAAGCTGGGGCAAGATAAGCCAGCGACACCTTAAGAATAGATCAGAAACCCAGCTTCGGCTGGGTTTTTTCGTAATAGGGGTTCAAACCCTTTCTGTGTTTATAACTTTACATAAATTTGATTATATTGAACACAAATTCTGAAAACTTAAATGAATTGAAGTTTGGATAAGTGAGCAATATTCCTTTCAGAAACAGTGACGGGTCATTTAAAAAACCCAGAAGCGCACCATCGAATTATAAATATTTTTAAATTATAATAACTTTATACTTCTTCGACTGGAAGAATTTCTCCGAATGTATCTTTAGGAGAATTCATGACTCATAAGATCCGAATTGGTGGAGTATCAATGGGTAAAGATACGAAAGCACCAGTCTTTGATGAAGGTTATACGAACGGATATTCCAAACACGTAACCTTAAACGGATTAAAAGGAAATGATTTTGAGAAATTCAGTTTCGGAGAAAATGGAGTTCCGATTGGAATAACTGCAGCGATGCCACCAGCAGAAGTGCAGAAAAGAATAAAGGATTTGCCAGTTGGTTCGGTAGTACAAATATTTACTGATACAAATGGAACTCCAGGCCCGAATCACTATTGTTTCATTATTAAGGATATGGACGAACAGTGGACGTACGTTAACAATAATGATGCTAAATTATTTGGCGGCTCAATAGGCGATGCGCCAGGTGACGTTATTTCCTGGAAAAAATTAAGAATATTTGGATTGTATTATGACAAAAATTAATATTGTGCTAATTGCTGTATTTTTCTTAACCTTGTGTAAAGAAAAGCCTAAAGAATCGAATGATCAATACGCATTTCCAGTTGATTATTCTAATTCTGATAATGTTAAGACTTACGACTTTGAAGTAGGAGAAAACCCAAGCTTATTTTTCTTTGAACTTAATAGTAATTCTTATCTTAATCTTAAAGGCTCAAATGAGTCGCATTGTGGTAGTTTTGATTTCGGAAAGAAACTTGTAACCATTCGGAAGACAGGAACTGGACAAGAATTAGCTTGGAATCTGAAATATGTAGGTAAAAATATTTTCATTGCAACCGACGAAAAACAGAGGGGTTTTGCTATTCAATATAAATATAAAAAATCTCCTAAAATAGAAGGAAGAATTCTCTACTCGTTCAATTTTTATCCGTTAGCAAACATTGTTGATTTAAAAACTGGGAGTGAGTTGTTTACTGCACGTTGGAATTTAGAAACTCTTTCAGAAATTAAGACTTTATCTGAATGTGAAAAATTTATACTGCATGAAGCAACTTTGCAAAAACGGATTGATGAAGAGCTCAAGGAAGTCAGCCCAGATATGGCCCCTCCTTGAAATAAATTGGAGATGGAACTGGAAAAAACTCCAATTTTGCAATATTTGTTTTTATGCTTTCCTTTGAGATCTATATATTATAAAAAAAGGTCCTTGGTTGCCCAAGGGCCAAATGATTAGCACAGGTGATATGCTTAAGGAGAGATTTTAAATCTAAGAAGAAAGAATCATTAAAGAAAACGGAATATAGGTTCCAAATACAGAATAAAAATAATATTAGAGTCAAGATTCTGTTAACTTTGATTTGAAAGTTTGTTGAATGGTTAGTTTGGATGAACAAAGTGATGTTTGAACTAAATATTACTTTAAAATGGGGTTCACTGCACCGGCGGTGCACGAATACAGAAAAAGTTCTTTGAGAACGATTATCTAGGAAGAATAATCGGACTTAGAAGAGAAATCCTCCGAACCCTACCCTCCGTGTCTTTGTGCCTCTGCGTGAGAAAAAACAGAGAGGAGTTACGAAAAGACGGGAGACATTGATTCACAATGCGACAGGGATCGCAGCTGAAATCCGGCGATGCACCATCGTTGAGAATGTAGGTTGTGAATTAGAAAACCGTAATGGTGCTTCGCTGATTGAAGCGTAGAGCGCGGTCCTGACGAAGTCAGGAGTCGCCCTATTTTGAAGGAGCCTATAAACTTTAGAAGCGCCACTTATCTTGCTTTCTTTCTCAACTCTAAACAATTACCTTCTTCCTTGAAAGGGATGTTTTCCGCGCTCTCGATTACACCTCTGGCCTCTCTATGTCGTCAATCTTCCCGACTCTCGTCTAAAGAACTTTAGAATCATTCGAGAGATTTCATCTGACGTCCCTTTTTAATTTAGTCTCTTTGCTTTCGCTTTCGAATACTTAGTCCGATCCCAAAACCTTTCCTTCTAAATTTCCGAACCGCGGTCCGCGAATTTGTTTTCGAAAATCCAGGAATCAATCGAAATGGACCTCTGAGCTGATCCTCCTTTTCGATTTTCGAAATTGTAGAATCCTCCGGAGGCAAATTGAATATCGCGCTCCTATCTATTAAACGTCCCATATTTATCACTAGCCTTGTGATCCTGATGTTGATCACCGGTATCTTTTCCCTTAGCAAAATGGGAGTGGATCTTTTTCCGGATGTTAACATCCCAGTAGTGACCGTAACTACGATCTATCCGGGAGCAGGTCCGGAAGAGATCGAGGAATTGATCTCTAAACCATTAGAAGAAGAACTTTCTTCCATTGCAGGTTTGAAGAAGATCACTTCTCGTAACCAGGAAGGTGTTTCCGTAGTTTTAGGTGAATTTACTCTTTCCACCGACATCAAATATGCAGAACAACAATTTCGAGATAAAACTGCGTCGGTTCGCCCCAAACTTCCAGATGGGATCAAAGAACCTAAAGTAGTTCGTTTCGACCCGGCAGACCAACCGATCATTCGTTTGGCTGTGTTTGCAGATCTGAATCAGGCAAAAATGTATGATTTGGCCAAAGAAACTGTTAAGGCTAAATTAGAACAAATTGCAGGTGTAGGTTCCGTTAAGTTAGTCGGTGGAACCAGAAGAGAGATCCAAATCGAATTAGATAGAAATAAATTAGTTTCTTATCAAATGCCGATGGTGGTGATCGCCAACAGATTAAAAACTGCGGGCTTAAATGTTCCAGTCGGTAAATTCGATTCCGGTGCTAAAGAGACTTCTTATAGAACATTAGGAAGATACGAAACTCTTTCCCAAATTGAAAATACGATCGTTTCCTTTGGGGGAGATGTTGGTAATTCAGTACTTATAAAAGAATTGGGGATCGTAAGAGATGGAACAGAAGATGAAGAAACTTTAGGTTATCTCTGGGCTTCTAAAAGTGACGAGGTGGAAGAAGAAGACGTAGGTCTTTTGACCCATCCAATCACTTGGTTTACGCAAATCCCTAAACGAGTTAAAAGACTTTTCGGTGGAAATAAAGGCGCTGCCGTAGAAAAAGAATTAAAACCTGCATTATTCATCGACGTATATAAACAATCCGGAGCAAACACCGTATCCGTTGCGGACGAAGTTTTAAAAAGGATCGATAAGTTAAATGCGGATATCCAACCTTTAGAAGGAAAACCTAAGATCAGATTGATCCGAGACGGTTCCAGATGGATCCGTTACAACGTTGAAGACGTTACGGAAGCCATCGTTTTAGGGATCTTACTCGCGGTAATCACCGTTTATTTCTTCTTAGGAAACTTAAGATCTACGATTATCACCGGTCTTGCATTACCTAACTCTTTATTGGGTGCATTCATCATTATGTGGATCATGGGATTCACGATTAACGTTATGACCTTGTTGGCCTTATCCCTTGCGGTAGGACTACTCGTCGACGACGCTATCGTAGTTAGGGAAAACATCTTCCGCAAATTGGAAGAAGGCGCGACCGTGATGGAAGCCGCGGAAAAAGGAACAATGGAAGTGGCTCTTGCGGTTATTGGAACTTCCTTAACCGTGATCGCGGTATTCTTCCCTGTTGGATTCTTATCAGGGATCGTAGGCCAATTCTTCAAACAGTTCGGATTGACTGTGGTCTTCGCCATGATCATTTCACTCTTTGACGGTCTTTTTGTGGCTCCTATGTTATCCGCATACTTTGCAGGTAAACTTACCCACGATAAAAAGAACGCTGCAGTGGAAGCGTTCGATCGTTTCCAAAACTGGTTAGAAAAAATTTATAAGATCACAATGCATTACGCATTGGCGCATCCGGGAAAGATCATACTTCTCACTTTCTTAATATTTGCTCTTTCATTCGTGAGTTGTGCTTTTGTAAAAAAAACATTCTTACCTGCGAACGATCAGGGCGAATTTATGGTAACCTTGGATCTTCCTCCAGGCACTAGCTTACAAGGAACTAAAGAGGTAGCGGATAAAGTTTTGGCGGAACTCCAAAAATTCCCGGAAATGGATAAGATCGCTATCACTGTGGGCAAACCGGATGGTGGAGAACCGAACACTGCGATCCTTGCAATCGCACTTGTTTCTTCCAAAAAAAGATCCAGAGACACCACCACCGTCAAAGAAGAGATCCGTACGATGTTAAAGGCTTACGATTACGCAAGACCTGCAGTTTCGGATTATTCCGCAGTGGGAGGCGGGGTACAGTATCCATTCCAGTTAGTTCTTAAAGGAAACAACCTGGAAGAAGTGGAAGCATATTCTAAAAAAGTAATAGAAAGACTAAAAGGTATCAAAGACCTCGCAGACATCGACTCCGATTATAGAAGTGGAAAACCTGAATATCAAATTGTTTTGGATAATTCCAGAATGCAATTGGTAGGTGTTCTTCCGGGTGTTGCTGGTTCAGAATTGAGATACCAGATCGCTGGGGACCAAGTAAGTAAGTTTTACGATAAAGGAATCGAGTATGAGGTCCGCATGCGACTCAAACCAGACCAAAGGAACTTGAGAGCTGCTTATGGCCAAACAAAAGTCCCGAATATCGCTAATAGATTGATCCCTCTGGCTGCAATCAGCACTGGTAAAGAAAACTTAGGCCCTTCTCGAATCAACCGTATTGATCGAGCAAGAGCGGTTGTGGTAAACGCAAACCTTGCACCAGGTGGTGCGATCGGAACTGCGATGGAAGAAGCGACTAAAATTATTACAAAAGAAATCCCGCCTCCGCCGGGAGTTCGTTTTAATTTCCAAGGTCAGTCAGAAGACTTAAAGGAACTATTCTTAAACATCATCGTAGCATTCGGCCTCGCGTTGATATTCATCTACTTGGTTCTTGCTTCTCTTTATGAATCTTTCATCACCCCGATCACTATCTTATTCGCAATCCCTCCTGCAATTTCCGGAGCATTCTTTGCTCTGTTCTTAACAGGAGAAATGTTGAATATATTCTCAATGATCGGACTCATCCTACTCATGGGACTTGTTGCTAAAAACTCGATCTTACTCGTGGATTATGCAATGCAGGCTGTGAGAGAAAGAGGTATAACAAGGGACGAGGCAATTTTCGAAGCAGGTCTTGTGAGATTACGTCCGATCTTGATGACATCTATCGCGATGATCATGGGAACTGTTCCGATCGCATTGGGACTTGGAGAAGCAGCTAAATCCAGAACAGCAATGGGTATCGCGATCATCGGGGGTCTAATCTTATCCACGTTAGTTACATTGATTGTGGTCCCTTCCATCTTCGGCGGTATCGATAAGTTCAGAGAATGGATAGAAGGCAAATTCCGTCCTGATATGACTGCTACGATCCATAGTGAAGCCGGACATTCCGGAAGCGCTGCGATGTCGACCAATCATAATCAATCTTCTTTGAGCGAATGGGCTCAAGAGGTGGAGTCCAAACCCAAAAAGGGGACTAGTTCGAAAAAGAAAAAGTAATAGCAAAAGTGCTCCCCACCCTACTCAGGGTGGGGGCCTATGCTACTAATCTCAAAACTCCATTTTTTATTTCCAAGCTTCCAAAACTTAGTTCCCAATAATCGATAAATCCTAAATAAAGACTTCACCTTCAGGAGGAGTTTATGATCCAAAAAACTTCCTTACATACATATATTGGAATTACTCTTATAGCAAACCTTCTATTCGGTTGTGCTCAATTACAAAAAGTTGATTTAAAAAAAGTAAAAGAAAAGATTGAGGATTTGGATAGACCCTCCTTTATTTTAGAAAAAGTTTCTATTGCGGAAATCAATCTATCCGAGATCAAACTGAGAGTGGATTCGAAAGTGAAAAATCCATATCCCATCGCTTTGCCAGCAACCAATCTTGAGATGAATATCCTGATCGAGGGCCAACAATTCACAAAGGCAAAAACCAAAATCCCTACAGTAGGTGGGAATTCCAACAAACCGGTTCCAGTGGACCTAACATTCGCTTATAATGATCTGGTAGCACTTTACAAAAAAGTTCCGGGAAAGATAGATTTAGTAGTCAAAGTCCAAGGAGTTGTTTCACTTCCTATCCCTGAAAAATACAGATCTATCGCAGGTGCTGCATCTCTCGACTTTCCATTCGAAGAAGAAAGAAAGATCCCGGCGGTTCTTCCGGACATAGAGATCCGAAATTTTAAAATTATAAAACCGGACCCTTCTACCATCTTAAGCTCCGCAGGCACGGAAGACCTGGCAAAAAAAGCCACATCATTCTTAGATACATTACTTAGTCCTCAGAAAAAATCCCCAGGCTCAGCAGTCGCCGCAGGATTATCCTCACTCGACTTAAAAGTAGATACAGAATTTCAGATCGTATTAAAAAACAGAGCCACATCTAGATTACAATTTTCTGAATTTGAATTTGAGCTGACTCTCGAAAAGGAAAAATTCCTGACAGGCCAACCGGTCCGGATCGAAAACCAAGGGCAAGAATCCATCCTAAGTGTTCGCACCTCCTTCCCACTCGGAACAGTCACACAAGGAATCGCAAACGCAGTCTCCAAAAGGTCCGCAGCATTCCGATTGAACGGAAAGGCAACCACTGAATCCCCGGAGATAGGAACAGGTCCGGTTCCATTCAAATTCGACAAATCCGGCTCTTTTAGCTGGAATTAAGGATTTGGGCGCATGCTCGCCATTTGGCGAGCACCCGGCTCTGCGCTCCAATCTGCTTCGCAGGATTTCCGCTGCGATCCGTTGCGCTTTACTAATTCGGAATATATTAGAATTACCTAATTAATAATCCTAATATACGAATTTTTTCCGGAAGAAAATCTCATCCAATCGGTTCTAATATTGTTTTCTTCCAAGTAAGTCTGAACTTTTTTGTTAACGCAAAACTTCGCGCCGAAATCATCTGTTCCGGAAAAGTTTCCAAATTTCAAATACTTCCCGGTTTCAATTTCTGCTTCTTCTAAATCCCGAGGCAAAGTAGAAATATCTTCTTCGAGAAAACCTATAAACCCTTTGAAAATTTTTCCAAAACTTTCATACTTCGTTGCTAAACATTTTCTTTGAATATGATTCTCTAACAGAAACCTTTCCAAACGGTCTCGGATACGATTTGATTCGTAACTCAATTCACCTTCTTCACATGTAAATCCGTAACCTATAATTTTTCTTCTAAACACCAAAACAATATTCATAGAAAAACTTCCTTAGGCGAAGAAAGTTTGGAGAATTTTTCTCTCCGTGTTTCGGGAAATATCCATAAACTGAAGATAACAATCTTTCATCGGGACTTCTAATGCTTTAAAAGTTTTACGATGGTCCATCAAAACGGAAACACAAGCCACGAAAGAAAGAAATCTCCAGATGATCTTGAAAAGAAACCGGGTGCTGGGATTTTTAAGCCTGATCTTAAAAAATGTACAATGAAAGATCAGATGTTTTTCCTCATCTTCCGCGATATGTAGTAGTGCATTCTTTACGGAACCGAATGGAATTTTCTCTGCAATCTTCTTATAAAAACAGATTCCAATCACTTCTGCGACTAATAACACCATTAACTTAAGCCTGGTTCCTAAAAGCCTTCTTCCAAAATGAAAAAGTTTCTCAGTCCAGTTACTTTCGATCAGTTCTCCCCTTAATGCTCGAACGCAATCACCTAAAATACGAGCATGTCTACCTTCTTCTTTTACAAAAAGTTTCAGTGCTTCTCTATAATTTGGGTCCACTCCGTAGATATGTATATGATCTATATCTTTTGCGATCCTACCTTCTCCTGCTTCACCTAACTGAAAGATCGCAAGAGATTTAGCGACTGGAAGACGTTTTTGAGGAATAAAACCTATGACCTGCTCTTGTACAATAGGATAAGGACGATCTGCGTTCTTTCTAAAATGTTTAGCCCAATTCCCCCAAAAATATCCTCGATCCCTTTTTTGAAGACGGGTCCATAATAAATTTCTAATTCTTTTCTTCCCGAAAAGATTCATTGATAAAGTTAGAATTACGATCTTAAGATCCAAAATAAAACTTCTTCTATCAAGATAGGAAAGATCGAAACAAAGTGAATATTTAGATCCTCTTCCGGAGTACAATTGAGAAAGTCCGGTGATCCCTGGACGAACAGACCATCTTCGATCTAATCCTTCTACTCCCCAACCCAATCGTTCGATATCTTTCTCGGTCAAAGGCCGAGGGCCTACAATACTCATATCTCCTTTTAGTATATTCCAAATTTGAGGAAGTTCGTCGAGACCGGTGTTTCTCAAAAAAGAACCAATCCTTGTTGGAACTCCGTCTTTTAAGGTCCTGAATTTCCAGATCCGAAATATCTTCTTTCTCAAACCTGTCCTTTCCTGTAGGAAGAAAATCCGGCCGGGATCAAAGACTGAGATCAGTAAAAAGATCCCAAGTAAAATCGGGGAAAATGCAATGAGCGCAACCAAAGCCAAAGAAAATTCTAAAATTCGTTTCATAATCCGAAGAATATCGAATTTTCAAAAATAAACCCACCTTCCGAGTGCGGATGACTAAGCACTCAAGTGCTTGACCTCCTAGTTCTTATTATCCTAAAATTTCGAGAATACATGAAAGCCGAGTCTCTCAAGATACTGGTCGCGGAAGACAATCTAAAACTAAGAAAAGCGATGATCTCCGGCTTGGAAGAATCCCGAAAAATAAAATCCGTATTCGACTGTGACTCAGGAGAAGAGGCAATCCGTTACTGTTTAGAAGGAGATGTAGACGTCCTTCTTTTAGATGTGAGACTCGCAGGTAAATTAAACGGGATAGAAACCATCATCTCAATCCGGAAGGAATTCCCACGTAAACCTGTAGTCATTTATTCTATACAAGACAGCGATGAATATTTCAGGACTTTCAGAAGTTCCGGGATCTTAAGCCATTATGCTTACATTCGAAAATCAAATTATCTTCTTCCACAAATGGTGGTCCCACTTATTCGATTAGCTTACGATGGAAAAAGTTTTATAGATCCAGAAATAGAATCCAGAGTCACCGAAGTCAGGGAGAAGGACGAAAATTCTCCTCTTGCAGTATTAGAACCAAACGAAAGATCCGTAGCGGAAATGTTGGCCAAAGGATTCAGCAATGAACAGATCGCAAAACATTTCGGGTTCAAAGATAAAAGAACGATCAGCAGGATTAACGGACAAATCTATTCAGCTTGGGGATTAAACGATACAAATTCGGATGAAAAAGTTGCACGAACAAGAGCAGCACTCATCATATTATCCAATCGTTTTTTAGAATGGGAGGAAGACGAAAAAATTTTTTATAGGAATTCTTCAGGAGAAAGGATTCCGTGGAAGCCGAACTTTGACGATAGATCTTGAAATATTAATCTGTTCCATTTTTATCTTTCTTTCCACAAATTTGTTTTGGTTAGGATCGACAACTGGAACGAATTTAGAAAAGAAAAACGCTGCCGCATATTTCAGTATTTTCACTTTAATCGTATCTTCTTTATTATTCTCCTTCTCTGCTATCCTGGGCCAAAACGGATTTTTAGCAGTATCCTCGTATCCGATCTTATATTTTTTTCCGGGACTTATCTTACTAATACTAATCCCATTCGGATGGTTTGTTGTCATCGTTTGGTTTTTCGGCTTCTTAAAAAAGAAAGGTATTTTTCTTTTCTTATTTTATATATTATCCTTTTGTCAATTGGTTGCTATCACGATCCTACTTGCCTACAATCCCGCAAAAACATGGAATATCAGTTTATTTGAATATTGGAAATTTGTTCCGTTTTCCTTTAAATCTGCCTACTTAATCTATATTTTCTCCTGCATTTTCCTTTCTTTACTTTGTTTATTCTTATTCAAAATTTCTGATAATAGCCTTTCCGAGTTAGGACGACAGAAGGCGGTTCCTTTTTTAAAGTTAATCGGGTTTTCTCTGTTTGGAGTAGTGTTATTAGTTTCCGTTCTATTCATAGGGGATGAATTCGGAATTATAGAAAATCTGATCTTAAAAGCAGAAAAAGAACCTAAATACTTTTATGGATTCGTAATCTGTATACAGTCACTTATCTGTGTTTCTATTTTGGTTTTAGGCTGGGCATTAACATCTTACGAAATACTCACAGGAAGAATACTACCTAAGATCAGTTTAAAACAAGAATGGAAAAATTCTGTTTATGCTTCCCTTGCACTTTCTGCCCTGTATTTTCTTTTTGCAAAATTAGGATATCCTAGAGCAGAAATACCGATCATATTCTCTTATTCCTTCTTTCTTTCCCGATTTTTTACGATTCGAAAAAATAAAGAGGTAAGTTCCAAACAAAACAAAGTCTTAAAAAAGATCTTATCATCCGGTTCGGTCAAACTTTCCTTCGGATATTTATGCAAAGACGTATTGGAAGCTACAAAGGCTGCCTTGGTTTTTCAAGGAAAAATTCCTTATATCTCGGACACGAATATCTATTATCCCGAAAATACTCCGTCGGAAACATTTGATTTTTCTAAAATAGATCCAAGCCCGGAGAATCCCAAGATTCAATATTTAGATAAAGACCGGTTTTCTGGATTTGTAATCCGAGTAAAAATAGAAAGTGTTCTTTCCGAAGATGCTTATTTAATTTTAGGGCAAAAAGAGAATGGAGGGCTATTCGCAGAAGAAGAAATCGAGATCGCGAAGATCACAGGAACATGGCTCGTACATTCTTTATTTTTAGAAGAAACTGGAAATATTTTAGAAGAACTGCAAAGAAAGAAAATCCAAGAACAAAGGCTTTCTGACCAAAAAACCAGACAAATCCTCCATGATGAAATACTTCCTGAAATCCATTCTCTTATTTTAGAGATCTCTAACGACAAATCAGGAAGTCTCAACTCTCAACACGCAAATTCACTTACAGAACTTCATAAAAGAATTTCTTCTTTATTGAGAGAAATGTCTGATACCGGTTTGGAAATTTCTAGGCTAGGTCTAACTTCTATGTTACAAAAATTGGGAGATAGCGAAGCAAAAAATTCCGATTTGATTTGGGAAATAGATCCAAATGTGAATTCTCAAATAGAAAACTATCCTCCTGAAGTTCAGGAAGTTTTGTATTATGCATTCAGAGAATCATTGCGCAATGCGGTAAAGTATTCCGGAGACGTCCAATCACAAATCACGATTCGTATTCAATATGAGAGCGGCTTATCTATCCAGATTAGAAATGGAATAGGAAAAGAACTCACCTCAATACGTTCTTCCGGCCAAGGATTGAAAATACATAGCGCATTATTGAAAATTTTCCAAGGTTCTTTGACATTGGAATTTCCTAGCGCTAAAGAAGCTGTAATCAGGATCTTTCTTCCTTCTCCCAAAATATAACCCTGAATTGATATTTAGCAAGGTTCGATTGAATTATTATCTAAAAAATCGACTTGCTAGAATGATTTTCCTTTCAATGATGCGCTTAAGCCGAAACATAAAAAATCAAAACTTGTGAACAGTTGTTCACTAAATTATTTGGAGTCTGTAAAACATGCAGCCACAAAACAGAAAAGAAAAATCGATCTCTATCGCAATTATAGGTACAGGTTTTGGCGGTTTATGTGCTGCAATACAACTTAAGAAGAATGGATTCCATAATTTCGTAATTTACGAAAAATCAAATTCAGTAGGAGGAACTTGGAGAGAAAATACTTATCCAGGAGCTGCATGCGATGTTCCTTCTCATCTTTACTCTTTTTCCTTCGAACCGAATTCAAACTGGCCTAGAAAATATTCCGCACAACCTGAGATACTTTCTTACTTAAAACATTGTGCAGAAAAATACGGAATACTTCCTCATATTCGTTTCGGGATCGAGATCAAGTCTGCGGATTGGGATGATTCTTCCAGAGTTTGGAAGATCAAAACTTCTCAAAATGAAACATTAGAGCATGATGTTTTTATTTCTGCAGTGGGACAATTGAATCGCCCCGCCCTACCTTCGATCAAAGGTTTGGAAAGTTTTAAAGGTAGAATATTCCATTCTGCGAATTGGGATCCTTCTTATAATTTTTCAGGAAAGAAGATCGCCGCAATCGGAACCGGCGCCAGTGCTATTCAATTCATTCCACAAATCGTAAACCAAGGAGCAGAAGTGACAGTGTTCCAAAGAACTGCACCTTGGGTGGTCCCTAAACCGGATCGCAAATATTTCAGTTTCGAAATGTTCCTATTTAAGTATCTTCCTGGCTACAGATTGCTGCACAGGCTCCAGATCTATATGTGGAACGAGATCAGGATGATCGCATTCCAAAAGAATAATCATGCAAACAAGATCGTAAAATGGATGAGCCTTTCTCATATGAAAAAGTTCGTCAAAGATCCGGAACTACGTAAAATTCTAACTCCGGATTATCCTGCTGGATGCAAACGTATTCTCCTATCCAATGATTATTACGAAGCATTAGCTAAACCGAATACAAAGGTACTTTCTGAATCCATCCAAGAAGCAAATGCAGAAGGAATAGTAACCAAGGACGGTCTCAAAAAATTCGATGCGATCGTTTTTGGGACTGGATTTAAGGCCACAGAGTTTCTTTCTCCTATGAAAGTAAAAGGAACTAAAAACCAAGATCTGAATGAGGTTTGGAAGAATGGCGCAGAGGCTTATCTAGGTGTAACTGTTGCCGGCTTTCCGAATTTTTATATTTTATACGGCCCGAATACGAATCTGGCTCATAATTCTATCGTATACATGATCGAATCCCAGGTGCGTTATCTTATTTCTGCATTAAATGAAATGAATAAAAAAGGGATCCAAGCATTGATCCCTAAGGCCCGTAGTATGCAAAACTACAATGCATCTTTAAATAAAAAATTCGATAAGTTCGTTTGGGATACTGGATGTACAAATTGGTATATCAACGCTTCCGGAAAGAACACGAATAATTGGCCGGGTCATACATACGAATATTCTTATAGAACTAGAAAGATTGACCTATCTGAATATGAGATCCTATCTAATTAGCGAAAGAATTCGATCAATTCTTCATAGGCTTCCTGATTCAATGATCCGACAATCATTCTTCCATTGATATAGGCAGAGTCATTCCGGTATATGCACATTCTATTACGGACAAGATAAACTTTTTCATGTCCTCTTTCTTCTTTTGGGGCTTTATCCTACCTTCCAAAAAGAGCATTGCGATCCCGTGGATCATAGACCAGGAAGCTACAGTTTTCTCTCGTGTTTGCCCTGGCTTGATCGCTCCCAATCTTTGCCCCATACGTATAATCTCATGCAACTGTCTATATGTTCTTCTAGAAACTGCGGACAATGTAGGATGTAAATTTATATCAATACCACCGAACATGATCCTTGCAAACTGCTGGTTATTCAGAATAAACTGAATATAAGTCCAACCGAGCGCGTGAAAACGTCCTAGAAAATCGTTTTCCGTTTTTTCCAACTCCTTCTGATATTCGGAGAAATATTTCTGAAATCCCCTTTCTGAAATTGCAGCGAGCAAAGCATTTTTGTTTTCGAAATGATGATATGAAGCCGCATGACTTACTCCTGCAAGTGATGCAACCTTTCTTAAGGAGATCTCTTCAAGAGGAGTGGTCTTTAATAATTCAGTACCCGCAGATATAAGATCTTCTCTGACAGTGATCTTGTCTTTTTTAAACGGCCTTCCCGGACCCTGTTGTTGGCGGCGCTTCCTATTTACGGGCATACTAACGATTCTTACCATTTCCAATTCTTTGCAAGAACATATTTACCAATGGTAATTTATCTCTTGAATTCTATATTATTTATCTTACCATTGGTAAATAATAGCACTAATACATAATTTCAGTGGAGAATTTACCATGGAAAAAGCGTTTCAACCCATAAACATTGGAAAGTTTACCCTTCCGAATCGATTTGTGATGGGATCCATGCACCTCGGGCTCGAAGGCAAAACGGAAACTGCAGAAAGAATGGCCGCATTCTATGGAAAACGTTTCGAAGGAGGCGTCGGCCTTATAGTCACCGGTGGAATAAGTGTAAACGAAGAAGGAAGAGGATCTAAACACTTCTTTAATATACAAAATGAAGAACACGCATCTGAATTAAAAAAAATGAACGATCTTCTGAATGGAAGCGGAACCATGTGCGCTCAACTTTTTCATGCAGGACGTTATGCATTCGATAGAAACTGTGTAGGCCCTTCTGCCCTTCGCGCCCCAATTAATAGATATGTTCCCAGAGCTCTCACGGAAGAAGAATGTTGGAAAACCGTAGAAGATTTTGGGATCGCAGCAAAGCTCGCAAAAGAAACAGGGTTTGGAGCAGTAGAAATTATGGGAAGTGAAGGTTATCTCATTAATCAATTCTTCTCTCCTGTAACAAATCATAGGGATGATCATTTTGGTGGAGATCATAAAAGAAGAATGAATATGGCTGTCGAAGTTCTAAGAGCAGTCGTAAAAAATCTTCCAGAAGGTTTTCCTATAATTTTTAGAATGTCCGGAATCGATCTCATCCCTGGGAACCCAACTTTCGAAGAAGTATGTGATCTAGCTCAAACATTAAAGCAAGAAGGTGTATCCGCTTTAAATATAGGGATCGGGTGGCATGAATCAAGGATACCAACGATAAGCCAATTAGTACCGAGAGGAGCTTGGGCAAATATTGCAGCTAGGATCAAAGAAAAAACCCCAGGTATTCCTATTATTGCCTCCAATCGTGTAAATGATCCGAGCACAGTACAAAGAATTTTTGATACAAATCAGGCTGATATAATTTCTATGGCGAGGCCATTTCTAGCGGACGCCTTTATCGTAAAAAAAATCCAAACGGGTATGTCAAATCGGATCAACACATGTATCGCATGTAACCAATCTTGTTTGGATCATGCTTTCGTAGATAAATCGGTTTCTTGCCTAGTCAATCCACAAGCTGTAAATGAATTGGAATATAAAATAGATCCCAATACGAAACCGCAAAAAGTTGTGGTGATCGGCTCCGGACCCGGAGGGTTAGAGGCAGCAAGAGCAAGTGCTTCCCTAGGTCACGAAGTTATATTACTGGAAAAAGCCGATCAGTTAGGTGGGCAGTTCCAACTTGCTTCTAATATCCCGGGCAAATCCGAATTTAAAGAAACGATCCGTTATTTCAAAAACGAACTTCCTGCACTCGGAGTGGATATCCGTTTAAATACAAATTGTGATCTAAACTTACTTGAAGAATTAAATCCGGATGCGATTATATTTGCTACCGGTGTTAAACCGAGAGAATTTACATTACCTGGTATTAATAATCTTCCTGTCGGAAATTATACAGATTATCTGACCGGGAAATTCAAAGCAGGAAAAAAAGTAGCTGTGATCGGAGGAGGAGGGATCGGCGTTGATGTGGCTCATAAATTGACCGAAGAAAACGATCCTAATCTAGAATCTTATTCAAAAAAATATAATATCGATTCGTATACGAATGCCGTTATCCAGCCTCATAAATCGGAAAGAGATGTTGCGATTTTTAGAAGAAGTGGAAAACATGGTGCCGGCTTGGGACCTACTACTTTTTGGGCTCTCAAACAAGAATTGGAAGCATCCGGAGTAGAATTCTTTCAAGGACTCAACTATAAAGAGATCACTAAAGAAGGTTTAAAGATAACCTTGAAAAACGGAGAAGAGGTTCTTTATCCATGCGATTCATTGGTTCTTTGTGTGGGACAAGAAAAAGAAAGTTCTCTCTATGAAACCTACAAATCTTTATACCCTCAAAAACAGATATTCATTATCGGGGGAGCAAAAGATTCTAAAGGAATTGATGCAGAGAGAGCGTTCTTAGAAGGACTAAACGCAGCTTATAGTATTGGAAAAGAAAACAGAGTCGAAGTAAACGTATAAATAAAGGAACATATGATAGCTAATAATTATTTTACAGACGACGAAGATTTAAAACTAATTTTCGAACATTTAATCGATTGGGCTTCGATCGTAAAATCAACCGAAGGTGAAGAATTTTTCGAACACGAACTTTATAAGAAAACAAATAACCCAAGATATGAAATGGCTCCTTCTAGCGTAGAAGAAGCTGTAGAGTTATACAGATCTAGTCTTGAATCCTTGGGTGAGTTTTTCGGAAAGGATGTCTCACAACTTTCTAGCATAATGGATAGGAAACATCTTCGCTACGAAAATGGAAAAGTGATCTTTCCGGATGAAACCACATCAATCTACGAAAAATTCCGAGATACTGGACTTATGCCCTTCTCCATTTCGAGAGAAGCGGGTGGACTCGGGCTACCAGGCACTATGAGCGCATTTTACGGAATGGTAATGGCAAGAGCAGATGTTTCCTTTTGTATGACTGTTGCTCTATTAAATCTAGCCCAGATCGTTTCTAGATACGGAACAGAAGAACAGATAGAAAACTTTGCAGCAAAGGCAGCAACCGGCGAAACTCTTTTTGCAATGTCTCTTACCGAACCGGATTTCGGCTCCGATCTAAATAATGTAAGAACTACCGCGGTAAAAATGGAAGACGGACATTACCGTCTAAATGGAACAAAACGTTTCATATCCCAAGGTTGTGGACTCGGCCCATATCCATCTAGTTTATTAACTCTTGCACGAACAGGAAATGGAGGAGCTCGAGGATTATCCGTATTCTTGGTAAAAAGTGAAGATGTAACTGTTGCCGGGATTGAAACTAAAATGGGAATCCATGCATCACCTACCTGCGAAATCGTATATGAAAACAGTTACGGCGAACTTTTAGGCCAAGAAGGTCTCGGTCTTACCAGATACACTACCGGTATGACAAACTTTATGAGATTAGGAAGCGCAGCTTGTGGTCCAGGAAGTGCAGCCGGAGCATATTACGAATCTCAAAAGTACGCGGAAGAAAGACAACAATTCGGAAAACCGATCGGACAAATCCCTGCAGTCGCAGAGATGCTTCATAAAATTAAAAGAGAAATGAACGCGTCTAGACTTCTCACATTCGAAACCGCTCGTGTTGTGGATATGTACCAACACCACCAGATCCGTTTGGAAAAAGCGAATAAGGAAGATAGAGAGATCCGAAAAGACGAAAGAGTCAAAAAATGGGGAAACCTTGCAACGATACTTACGCCTATCTCTAAATACTATTGTTCGGAAGAAGGACATAAATGTGCAGGGCTTGCCATTCAAATCCATGGTGGAGCCGGTTATACTGAAGATTATGATGTGGCGAGAATATTTAGGGACTCTAGGATCAATACGATCTACGAAGGAACAAGCCAGATCCATGTTCGAATTGCGGTTGGTGCGATTGTAGCAGGAATGAGCGGAGAAGGAAATTTCAAAAAATATCTGGAATCGATCAATGCAGATATTGAATCACCTTCTAAATATCTAAATGAACAATCTCAAATCTTTGAAGATGCAATTTCGAAGTTTAAATCGATCGAAGACGATCAAGCGAAAGAAAGAGTCGCTGAAAACCTAATGATCATTACTTCCAGATATCTATGCAGTATGTTGTATGAAAAAGCTGTAGCTAAGCTGAAACAAAACGACCAATTCGATCGTTGGGCAAAAGATTGTAGAGCGTATCTAATCGATAGTACGGCGATTTCAAAAGCATGTATCTATAGAATAGAGAATGCTGTATAACTTGGAAATTACTTTAGGAATTTAGGAATAAAAGAAGTTTTTTCGGGATAAAACTGAGAAGCGAGTAAGAATATAAAAATACTCACTGCAATTCCTATAGATGCAAGAAGTACATCCTTACCTACTTTGCGGAATGTCTCCAAATAAGGAGCATCCCTGTAGGTAAGGAAATTTAACACAATCTCTCTTCCTGCAAGCATGCCTAAAAAAACCCAAGTGGTAGACATAGGCATATTGCTGATCTTCTGGAAGAATATTAGAATACTAGCATATACGAGATCTACAATGGTGGCCGCCTTGGACCATTGGATATCGGACTTCTCCGTAACTATCTCTTGGATAGTTCCACCATTTGTGTACAATATGATACCAAGAGCTCCTATCAGAATAGACACCGCGCCAGTAAGCTCCATCCAATTCAATTGTCTAGGAAGATATACTACTATATTGGCAGCATCTTGAGCAAGCCAAGCTGCCCATAAAAACAAAGTGGAGAACCATTGTAAGATCGCCCATTTTCTTTCGGTTCTAGGATCGGGCATATGATCGTCATAATATTCTTTCGGATCTACTTTTACTAAGATCCCCCAGACTACCAATGCAGTGATAAATGCGATCATATATCCTAAAAAGGATTTGGTCAGCATCTTCTCTATATTCTGCCCGCCGAATAATCCTAAGATCAAGAATGTAGTAGAGATCGGAGACTTCATCCGAGTGATGACGACTAGAACGATAGGTGCGATCAATTGTAGAAAATTATATTCTGCAGGTGGAGTGAAATTATCCAACCTGTGAAAATGAACTTCTCCACTTCCAGACCACCAAGCATATCCGAATACCAAAGCAAGAAGTCCACCCAAGGCAGCAAGTTTAGGGAACCAGTGCACTGATTTCTTACTTTCTATGAATGTCCCTACGGTTTGGACAGCATCGTTACCGGCTACAGAAAACGCTGAGATACAGAATGCAAACCAACCAAGAATATAGGAAGAAATCCCTAAATAATAACCTACGCTCATGATCAAGAAGGACAGAAATACCAGAGTGTAAAATCGGATCTGGTCCTTAAAAGAGGGATGTTGGAAATCGATTTGATTCATGAGTCACCCAAACTGGGTTTTCGCTTGTTTAGAATGAATTTAGTATAGAAAAAAAGGAGAAGCCCAAACGGTCAAGGTGTATCGGCCCATATTTAGGCGCAAGAAAGGGCTAAAAACAAAAACGGGCCTAATGAGGCCCGTCCTTACAAGAGAAAACTCAAGTCTCCTTAGTTCTACTCTAAGTAATGTTTGCTGTATCTTGCTTCGATGTCTTTGATATCGAAGATGATAAAGAAGTCGGTAGTCTTGAAAACTGCATCCAATGCTGGAATTCCGCAGATTGTTGATCCGGCTCTAATATACCCTTTGATCAATGCAGGGATTCTTTTAGAAACTTCTTTGATATCTTCTGGAGAGTAGTTCTGATCGAAACCTGGCATCTCGAATCCAGGAAGAGGTTTTACGTCGAAAGCTTCTCCAGCAAGAGCTTGTTTATCTTTCAAAAACGCATAAACTTCGTTTGCAGATTGAGCATCAGTGCTATGAACGGAACCGCAACCGAAAAGATATCCGATATTGTTCTTCTTCATGTATTGAGCGAGTCCGCCCCAAAGAAGAGAGATTACGGATCCGTCTCTGTATTCAGGATGAACGCAACTGCGTCCAATCTCTGCAGGTTCTCTTTCTAATTCGTAAATTTTAGTAATATCGAATTCGTTATCTGAGTAAAATCCCAGATTTGCCTTTGCGACACTTCTGCGCAGGATACGATAAGTTCCGACGATCATATCATCTCTGTTCTTATCTACTACGATAAGGTGGTCGCAAAATAAATCGTATTCATCTCTGTCTTTACGTGTAGCTGCGGATTGAGGTAAACCTTCTCCCAACTCTAGATTGAATACGTCATAACGAAGAGCTAAAGTTCTTTCGATCTCGAGTTGATTCTCAGCGATCCTTACTTCAAGCTTACGTTCTACTTTTTGCTTTTTTTGGACTGTTCCTGATCCCATTGTCGTCCTTCTTTTCCTTGTTAGGATGCTTCTATCTATCCTCCCAAATGGTTACAGTCGGATTACGCTGGAAAGAAATTCCGATGACTGGACTGGCTGATTATCCTGCCATTCTGCGGAGAGAAGTCAGTTTTTTGACATAATCGACCAGGAAACCTTTCCCTTTTACGTCGATTTGGGTGAATTGGAGACCGAAAAGGCCCTGTGCTTCCTTGGAAGCGCTCAAGTGTTTGATCTTACCTAATGCTTTAAATGGTTTGTATCCGGGCAGAGAGATCACAATTTCCACGCTGGAATGAATATCGCATCCATCGAATTTATGGGGAACACGGACCGCTATCCCTCCCTCACTAACGTCCTGGGCGACAAGAATGTCTAAAAAACCGTTTCCCATCAATTGGAGTTGAACTGGTTGTTTAGGGAAAGGGACTACCCTTACCTGTTTTCTTTTCTCCATCCGAGGACCTCCGGAACAGAATAATGGCCAAACCTATATTATAAATGGATAAGACGGGAGAAGAAAATAGTTTTCTTACGAAAAATAATCGCGTAACACTCGTTCAAAATAGTGCTAAGTATTTAGTCCTAATTCTGCCTCTGCACCTTCTACTAAAGAGAGTTTGTATGTGGAAAGTATCTTGGAAACCTTCTTCTCAAACTTACGATTGAATACGAAGAAGTTCAAAGATTTTTCCAGAAAGAAAATCATCTCTATCGGTTTCCATTCGATCACCCCACGTTTTGCATCTACGATCTTTCCGTGTTGTAAAAGAGTGGAGATAGCTCGGATAGAATGTTTCGGGAAGGTTGTTCTCAAAGCCTGATAAAGCGCCTTGGAGTCGGCTTCTAAAAAATGGAATTTACGAGAGAAGAGTACTGCATCATGAAAATATTCGGGACGGATCACTGCGCCATTCAACCTGAGTGAGATAATCAGAAATCCAATGAGGTCCGCCATCTCGGTAAAAATCCCTAGGCCCGGAACATCTTGACCGGGATATAAACGAGCAGAATCTCTTCCTTCCTGTTTCGGATGACGTGTCTGAAGCCAATTCACAACCAAATATTTTTCTTTGAAGAAGTAATCGTTGAGACGTATCCGATATTCTTGGATGCTCAAACGTAGATGTACTAAAATTTCGTTTTGGTGAGTTAGGATTAATTTTTGGTAGGTATCGTCGCTACCGGAAAGATCCAACTGGAAGGAATCATATCCTCTTTTTTTGAGTTCCGCCAGAACCCCAGTAATCTCGAAAAGTTCCCAAACACTTTCTTTGGTTAAAGAATGAAATAGAACTCCGGATTGTGCGACGTGAGAGTCCACCGCCGCACATAAAAAGTCGTCGTATACAAAATCGAAAAAACGCGGATTATTGTATGCAACCTTACCCATCTAATCTTTCGCTTTCTTTACAGTCTGGCAGGTTTCTTCCTTTTTTCAAGGAAATAAATCCGGTCACCAAACTATATGAGGAATATCAAAGTTTAGATCTGAAGTTTGAATACGCTTTCAAAACCTGATCTGCAGCTTCTGTCTGAGGATAATGTCCTATGCCCGGGAGTTCGTACACTTTCGCGTCCGGTCTCATCTCTCTCAATCGATCCACTACATGTTGTCCGCTGACAGGATCTTCCAGACCATCCGCCAAAGCGTACGGAATCGGACTATCGAGGATTGCTCCCACCCATCTATCTCTGAAAATTTTTCTTTCTCTCATGTATCTTATCAACTTGTGATAGATCAACTTCCCCCCTCCGTTGTTCACACATTCCCAAAAACCGTCCAACTCCTCTTGGATAGGTTTTGTATTCGGTCCGAAAACTTCTGAAAAACTTTTTTGGAAGGAAGTCTTGTTCACTAAACGGGAGAATAAAAATCCCAAAGGGCCGTTTAATAATTTCTGTACCGCTCTAGGTCTATGAGTCTCCGGAAAGATCCCTCCATTTAGGAAGAATACTGACTCCAAGTCGGGTCCACCGATCCTCTGTCCGGAGTTTTTCTCCCTAAATCTTGCGACCAATTCTTGGGCAACTGTGTCTCCTAGATCATGAGCAAGAATATGCACTTTTTTAATCCCTTGCTCTTGTAGGAAGAACTCTACCTGGTCCGCGTATTCAAAAATAGAATAATGCCCGTCTTTAGGTTTTTCAGAAAAACCGAAGCCCAAATAATCTAAGGTCAGAACTTTGTATTGATGAGTAAGAGTTTCCCATACATCCTTCCAATCCCAGGAAGAAGTGGGAAATCCGTGTAAAAGAAGAAGTGCCTCTCCTTCTCCGCCTATTCGATAGAATAGTTTCCTTTTTTTCCATTCAAAGAAAGCTCCCGATGCCTTCCAAGCCAAAGGGTGGGTTCTCCAAAGCGGTTCCGACATAGACTCCTCCAGAAGGAGCAATATTGTACTCCCTGCTTTTGGAATGGGAAGTGTAAAATTAATAACGCGATGGAAATTTCAATCCATTGCGTCTAGAAGGTTCGATAGAAAAACTTTTCTTTCTTTGCCTTCCGGAAATCTGCCAAGTCCAGCGCCCATATTATCTTTTAGATGTGAAAGTTTAGAAGTCGCAGGGATTGCACAAGTCACTGCCGGATGAGAAAGAATATATTTTAAGAAGCCCTGCGCGAATGAATTACAATCCCATTCTTTAAAATATTCAGGTAATATTTTACCCTTTGTATTCCTAAAAAGTCCACCCTCTTCAAAAGGGCGATTGATCAGGACTGCAATCCCATGTTCTTGGGCAAAAGGCAAAATTCGATCCTCTGCTTCACGCGTTTGGATAGAATAAGGTATCTGCAAGAAGTCCGGTTTTTCTTTTTCGGAGATACGTTCCATTTCGGCGAATGCAGAGGTTGTAAAATGTGTCAGACCTATATAACGGATCTTTCCTTTTTCTTTTAGGCCTCTCAATGTTTTGAGATGAGTTTGAGTATCTAGTAAATTATGAATTTGGAATAGATCGATCTTCTCTGCTTTCATCTTTTTGAAAGAAGCTTCGATCTGTGATTTTCCGGCTGCTTCTCCCCTGATCCAAACCTTTGTAGCTAAGAAAAATTTCCTTTTCTCCGTGTCGGAAAAATCCTTGGATAAAATCCCGAAAATTTCCTCGGAACGACCATACATGGGAGAAGAATCTACCACACCTCCGCCAGTATGTAGGAACTCCGACAAAACTTCTTTTAAAGGGGCCAAAGAAGAAGGATCCGGATCCACATCTAAAGTCTGCCAAGTACCTAGACCGATTGCAGGAATTTCTTCTCCAGTTTTTGGGATCTTACGTTTTAACATCTTAGAAGCTCCGGACGTCTGGGAGAATAACGGAGAAATCATTTTCTCCGAAAGACTTATACCTGCGGCGGATAACGCCAAAAGTTTCAGGAACTTTCTTCTGGAATAAGGGCTTTCCATTAAGTTCTCCCCAAGCGGCCGAATTTTAAGGGCAGTTTGCCCTCGGACTCAACTAAAAATTAATGAGCTTCGTCCCAGTTTTGCCCGAATTTTCCTTCTACCTTGATCGGAACATCTAAAGGAAGAGCATCCTCCATCAGCCTTTTACAAACTTTCAAGAACTCATCCTTCTCCGATTTATACACTTCGAATACCAATTCGTCATGTACTTGGAGTAGAAGTTTGGATTTCCATTTTCTTTTTTCGATCTCGTCTTGGATCTGGATCATTGCTATCTTGATCATGTCGGCGCAGGTTCCTTGGATAGGAGTGTTGATCGCTACCCTTTTGGCTCCTTCTTTTGCCTGACGATGAGTGGATGTAATATCCGGAATAGGTCTCCTTCTTCCTTTCATGGTTTCTACATAACCTTTCTCTTCGCAAAAGGCGACCGTATCATCCATATACTTTTGTACACCAGGATACTGGGTTAGATATCGATCTATAAAACTCTTTGCTTCGTCTCTAGGAATTCGAAGGTTACGGCTAAGACCGTAAGGAGTGACTCCATATATTACGGAAAAGTTAACTACTTTCGCTTTATCTCTCATCTCCGGGCTGACCAGATCTTCTGAAACTCCGTAGATAGCAGCGGCGGTTCTTTTGTGGATATCGATCCCTTTTTTGTAGGCATCCATCATGGCAGGATCTTTGGAAATATGGGCCATGATCCTAAGTTCTATCTGAGAATAGTCCAAACTTAAGATCTCAAAATCCTTATGACCTGAGATAAAACCTTTTCGGATCAATCTGCCTTCTTTTTCTCGGATCGGAATATTTTGTAAGTTCGGATCTGTAGAAGAAAGTCTTCCTGTCGCTGCGATAGTCATATTATAACTGGTGTGAATTCTTCCATCTTTAGGAGAAGCCATACTTGGAAGAGTATCTACGTAAGTAGAGATCAACTTTGTATATTTTCTATAATCCAAAAGTTTTTCGATGATTGGATGTTCTCCCAATAATTCTTCCAAAACTTCGTGGTCTGTGGAATAACCTGTTTGGGTCTTTTTAACAACTCTAAGCTGCAGCTCATCGAATAGGATTTTTTGCAATTCTTTGGTAGAAGCGATATTGAATTCTTTTCCGGCAGCTTTGTAGATCCCTCTTTCCAGATCTTTTACTTCTCTTTGGAAATCTTTAGAAAGTTCCGCGAAATATTTCGAATCGACCGAGATCCCAGCCTTCTCCATTTGGGTTAAAACTGGAATTAAAGGCAGATCTATATCCTTGAATACACTTTCCAGCCCGGATTGTTTTAGGGACTTACGAAGAACATTATATAATCTTAAAGTAATATCCGCATCTTCCGCTGCGTATTCGGAAACCTTGTCCAGATCCACTTCCCAAAGATTTTTTTTATTCTTACCGGTTCCTACTAATTCCGCATAAGTGATCGTCTTATAATTCAGAAGATCTTCCGCAAGATCATCCATATTAAATCTACGGCTTTCAGGCGCCAAAATATAGGCCACGATCATAGTATCAAAAACGATATTTGTTACTTCGAAGCCGTGGTTTTGCAAAACGATCAGGTCGTATTTAATGTTCTGACCGACTTTAGGAATATTTGGATCTGCTAATATAGGTCCTAATATTTCACGAACCTGATCTAAAGGAAGAAGTTGTTCCTTATTTGTAAATAAACCCTCTTGTGTATGAGAGACAGGGATATAAAAACCGGTTCCTTCTTGGTTACACAAAGAGATCCCTAAAAGTTCCGCATCAAAAGCGTACTGGGATGTTGTTTCTGTGTCCACGGAAAGAATCGGAGATTTTTTCCAAGCTCTTGCAAGTTTGGTCAATTCTTCTACACTTTCTACTCGTTTATAAATCCCTTTTTTGGCAGCCGGACCTTTTGCGGAACCTGCTGTTGTTTCTTCCGGTTCATCCTTAGGAGGTTCTTTGCCTACCGACTTAGCTAAGTCTCGAGATAGAACATTATATCCTTGGTTCTTTAGATATTTTATCCCTTCGTCAGAAGCATAGTCAGGAAGTTTGAGATCATCTTCCTTGATACCCAAATCTAGATCTCTCCTAATCGTGGCCAATTGCCTGGACATGAAAGCATTGTCTTTATGTTCTATAAGTTTGTTCTTTAAGCCTGGATTTTTGATCTTCTCTATATTTTTATAAATCCCTTCTAGGTTTTTATATTCTTGGATCAACTTAGAAGCTCCCTTCTCGCCGATCCCTTTTACTCCAGGAATATTATCAGAAGTATCGCCAACGATCCCCATATAGTCAGGGATCTGTTTTACGTCTACACCCACTTCTTCTTTTACCCAGGAAGAGTCGATTTCCACAAATTCAGTGACTCCCTTTTTACCCCTGAGCATTTTAATATTCTTTTTTTCTAATAGTTGGTATAAGTCCTTATCACCGGAGAAGATCAAAATTTCCTTTGCAGAAGATTTATAATTTTCCGCAAGAGTCCCGATAATATCGTCCGCCTCATGTTTTTCTATCTTTAGGATCCTAAAACCTAAAACCTTCAGGGTTTCCATGATCTCATTCAACTGAGGTCGAAGATCTTCCGGCATAGGTTTACGATTTGCTTTATATTCTGCGAATGTAGCTCCTCTTTCCAAGGGCCCGCCAGGATCAAATGTCATTGCTACGTGAGTAGGAGAATAATCCTCGAAAAGTTTGAATAACATTCTGAAAAATCCAAAGACCGCACCACTTGGTTGTCCTGTTTTTGAATTTTTCAAATTGGAAGCTGCAAAAGCATAATACGCTCTGAATGCAAATGCGTGACCGTCTACTATGAGTAATTTTTTCATGCCGCTTCCCCGGATTTTCCTTTAGAGGTGGAATAGATCTCTTCACCTAATAAACTATAGTACGCGAGTTCAGTTTTCTTAATGGTATTTTTAACAGAGAACCTTTTTACGGATTCTTTATTAAACGCTCCCATAGATTTCCGAACTTTAGGATCTTCTAATAGAGTTTTGTAAGAAGAAGCAAGAGATATAACATCCCCCACCGGAGAAACAAATGCACCTTTACCTTCGGTCAACATTTCCGCAATGCCTCCGCCGTTCGTGGCAACGATAGGTAAACCGGATGCCATCGCGTCTAAAACGGAAGTCCCGAGTCCTTCTTCTTTCGAAGTTAACGTGAAAATATCGAATAAGGAAAGAAGTTCGGAGATATCTGTTCTGAATCCTGTGAAGATCACTTTATCCAAAAGTTTTTTTTCTGAAGCTAGTCTTTCCAGTTCTTTTCTGAGTTCACCTTCGCCTACGATAAGCACCTTATACTTTTTGTCAGTTTCTACTTTGGACAAAGCATTGAGTAAAGTTTTTTGGTCCTTATGATCGACTAACGCAGCAATATTCCCTATAATCAGTTCATCTTTGGAAAGATTGAATTCTTTTCTGAGATAAGATACATCACTCGCTTTTTTAGAAACACCTAAATCAATCCCGCTATATACGGTTACAACTTTAGCCGGATCAATCCCGTCCATGATAAGAATTTCACGAATACGATTCGAAACACTTAAGTAAAGATCCACTCTATCGGATACATACTTACGTTTGCTAAACCAATTCTTTCTAAGTCTAAAATCCACTCTTCTGGAAACTACAAGTTTCACTTGAGGATGTTTTGCTTTCGCCATCCAAGCAATAGAATGTGCTTTTGCAGTATGTGCATGAATGAGTTTGATCCCTTTGGAAACAATGAGTTCTTGGAGTGCCTTTACGGAGCCAAAGTCCCATTCACCTTTTAAAGGAAGGGTAACTGTTGGAAGTCCAACATCATTGGCGCGTGTCTCTAATGCAGAACCAGGTTTGCATAGAATGAGCTGAGGGATTTTGTGTTTTTTTAAACCTTCTGCCAGAAGAAAAAGTTGTCTTTCTCCTCCTCTCCAGCCGGTTTCCGTGTCGATATGAAGAATCACCCGATCAAATTGGGGTTCTGGCTTGAATTCTGCAAGAGTTCCGCCATTTCTTTTTAGGAAAAAGTCCTGGACAAACAGGATCCGCATTAGTGACAATTATTCTAATATAGCAGAGGAAATCCAGAATGTGCGAACTTTTGGGAATGAGCGCCAATGTTCCTACAGATATATGCTTCAGTTTCACCGGCCTTGTCCAAAGAGGTGGGAAAACAGGACCCCATAAAGACGGATGGGGGATCGCATTTTATGAGGGCAAAGGTTGTAGGGTCTTCCAAGATCCTCAAGCAAGTGCGGATTCACAATTAGCGGAACTGGTCCGAACATTTCCGATCAAAAGTAATTTAGTTATTTCACATATCCGAAAAGCAAATCGCGGTAAAGTAGATCTAAAAAACACACATCCGTTCGTTCGGGAGCTATGGGGTTATTATTGGACATTCGCTCATAATGGACAATTAAAGGGAGTGAAGAAGGAACCATTAAAAGATTTTACGCCTGTTGGGACAACTGACAGTGAGTATGCTTTTTGCTGGGTGCTTTCGGAATTAAAGAAGAAGTTTAAGACAAGACCTAAAAACGAAGTACAACTTTCTCAAGAGATCCGCAAACTGTTGTCCAAGCTCGGAAAAAAAGGAGTTTCAAATATCCTAATTTCGGATTCCAAATATTTATACGCATATTGTTCCACAAAACTAGTTTATATCACAAGGCATGCTCCGTTTGGAGAAGCAAAACTAATAGATGCAGATCTGAGTATTGACTTTAGTAAACATACAAGTCCGAAAGATATAGTTACTGTTTTAGCCACAAGTCCTTTGACCCAAAATGAAATTTGGACCCAGTTTTTACCTGGAGAATTTCAAGTCTGGAAAGAAGGAAAACAATGGCAAAGATTTTCTCCTGATAAAGAAAATAGGTCTGCCTAATATCTTTTTATGAACCCTTTAGGGAAATTTCCGAATCATCTAAAAATTTTAGGGATCTTTCTTTTATCCTATACCTTGATCACGAATTATTTATGGAGAGAACCTGATAATTATTTTTGGATCTGCCATGTTTCTGCATTTTTAGTTTCAGGAAGTTTGATTTTCGGGTTTCAAAAAGGAATTCGCATCGGAGGGCTCTGGCTCATACTCGGAACCATTCTTTGGCTTTCCGATGAGATTTTAAACGATTATCCTCTGGATAAACTTTCTTATTTTACACATTCATTATATGCAATAATCTCTATATATTGCTTTCGAAGGATAGGATTATTTCCGTTTCCATGGATCGGAGCTTTTTTGTGGTATGTTTTCGTACAATTACTCAGCCTGAAATTCACTGATCCTGCTCAAAATATCAATCTAGTATATTCCATTTGGCCTCCATGGGACCTACTATTTTCGAATTACCTTCATTTTCAGATTTTTATGAATCTTTCCATCCTAGGAGTTCTTTTTCTCGGATCATATATATCGAATAGATTTTCTGATGAGTAATAAGATCGGATCTAAGATAAAGAACTTGAGAATTCAATTATACGTTGTAAATAGATTCTATGCCTGAAATTTTCCAGGATCCAAAAAAAATCGAATATAGAATCGAAAACGAAAATTGGAAGTTATGCACTTCCTGTGGAGAAAAGATCACAAAAGAAGAATGGAAAACTTCTGTGGATGGAGCATACATTCACAATTTTATCAATCCTCTTGGAATTGAATTCAGAATTCTTACATTCTCTCAAGCAATCGGAATTACTTGGCAAAAAGATTCTTACCAAGAACATACTTGGTTTCCAGGTTTTGCTTGGAGAATAGGTAGCTGCTCTACTTGTGGATCTCATTTGGGTTGGAATTTTGAATCCGCTGTAGGCTCGAGTTCATTTTTAGGATTAATCTTAGGAAGAATTACTTCTTAATTCTAAAAATGAAACCTATATTTTAAATCCATTCCAAATGTATCCCTAACTTGATCTCTCCCAGTTTCTTGAGAATAAGTACGAATATTAAGATCGAATCCGGCAGAATTTTCTCCCTCCCATTGGATCCCTCTCCAATATGTATAAGCCAATTGAAAAATATACTTTGCACCTAAAAGAGCTAATCTCAGATCATTTCTGCTACGAACTCCTTCCAGATCATCCTGTTTACTATGTTGATAATTCGCTAAAAAGGTAATCATCCCAGGATCAGGTTGAGGGTAAAAATTAGAATACGCAAGGAACAGATTCCGGGAGTTTTCGAATTCTTCTTTTCTTTCCAATTCTTCTTTATGCCCTTTCAATTCAGAAAGAATTAAGATAGAAGTGACTATCATCGTAAATCTAGCTTTTCTGTATTCTTTTGCATGTAGAAGTCCCCAACCAGGAAGAACAGCGCTCCTCCAAACCAAATCCCAACGAGATCTATCTTTTGTTTCCGGAGAAGTTGTTTGGTCTTGAGAATGAATGGATGTAAGACCAAAGAAGAATATACAAAATAAAACGAATTTTCTCACCCGAACCTTCCTTTTAGGAATAATACACAAAGTAGATCAGTACAGTCACGAAAAAAAGGAACCTAAGAAAATTAGAGAATTTCGAATACTTTGTTGCCATGAGTAAGCGGACCCGTTAATTCTACGGACTATCTATGAAAAAAATCTCGACCATTCTTTTATTCACTTTTTTAATTTTGAGTTCCGACTTTGTTTTCGGAGCAGAGCCCGAAGACGAGATCAAAGCTTTGGTTTCTTCCTTAGATTCTTGCAAGGGTTGCGTTTTTATACGGAATGGTTCGGAACATAAACTGGATGAGGCAAAGGCACACCTACTTAGAAAGTATGATGCGGCTAAAAGTAAAATAAGCAGCACGGAAGATTTTATCAAAGGATTAGCAAGCAAGTCCTCAATCACAGGAACGGCATACAAGATCAAATTTCCTGACGGAAAGGAAGTAGAGTCCGAAAAATGGATGACTGACAAATTGAATGAACTACGCAATCCTCCGCCGGCAGCTAAACCAAAAAAGAAAAAATAATCCACCTAAGCGAAAAATCAATTCAACTCAGCAGTTATTATAAAATGACAGCGTCGAATTGAGCTATAGACATATATGCGAAAGTATCTGTATATTCTTCCTGTTTCCCTTTTATTCGCTTGTCCTCCTCCGCCTAGCGAAGATCCACTTTTTTCCCTAATGTCTACATTAGCATTATCGAATATGTCTGTTCCTTCAGAATTTACCGTCGTGGATTCCACAAAACAAGCCCAACTAAACGCTGTAGAAGCTACTGCTACCAAGAATTCGACATGTACTAAACTGGGTGCTTTCTATTGGGAGATTGGAGATGTAAATGGAGCTTATGGATATTCTTCGGTAAACGGTTTTGTGAATGGATCTACAGTTCTTTTGATTGCTTCTGCATCTAAATGGATCTGGGGAGCTTATGTTTTGGAGAAGGTTGGAACTCCAACATCGATAGAACAATCGTATCTTAGAATGAGATCGGGTTATGATAATCTAAACGATAACAAATGTAATTTAGCTCTTACCGTAAACGCATGTTTCACAAACGGCCCGGGAAGAGACGGAACAAATAATAACGACTATTATAATGCCGGTGATCTAAATTATTTTTATTATAACGGAGCACATTTCCAAGCATATGCCGCCTTGAATCCAAGCGGCTTAACTCCTGCACTTACAAACTACACTCGCGCTCAACTTGCAACTGAGATAGGGAACACTTTATTCGGAGGATCCAATCCTGGAATAGACTATGCGGTTCCCCAACCTGCAGGAGGAGTTAGGACTTCTGCTTCCGTTTATGCTCAGTTCTTAAGAAGAATATTAAATTCTAATCTAACAATCCGGGCTTATTTGGGAGCAGATCTTGTTGCTACATTACCTTCTGCACATCCAACCCAAGCAAAATACTCACCTTTCGTTTTAGAAGATGTACATTATTCTTACGGACATTGGGTTGAAGATTCTTCCGGGAACGACGCTGCATACAGTAGCCCTGGAAAATTCGGATTTTATCCTTGGATTGACCCGACAGTCACTACTTATGGGATCATTGCCAGATATTCTACATCCGGGTTAGCTTATGCAGAATCAGTCTATTGCGGACGACTTTTGCGAAAAGCATTTGCTACCGGAATCGAACAATAAATTGTACCGGAGTCCGCACTCTGTAACGAAAAAGTAACTCTCTCTTCACGGAGTAGATACAAAAATTTAAGATGATCAAAAGTCGATGCTTCCATCGACATATATCAGTTCTTATCCTAAAGCAGGTCCCTTTCGAATTTTAGTGGTGACCGAAACATTTCCTCCTGAGATCAACGGAGTCGCCAAGACACTTCACAGAATGTTAGGGGATCTTTTACAAAGAGGTCACGAGATCATTCTGGTCCGTCCAAAACAAGGCTATAATGATTATGCAACAGCGAGCAATAACTACAGAGAAGTACTTGTAAGAGGTGCAAAAATCCCTTTATACGAAGACCTAAGATTCGGATTTCCTGAAAAATACCTTCTCCGCAGATTAATCGAATTAGAAAAACCTGATATAGTGCACGTGGTCACTGAAGGGCCGCTCGGCTGGTCGGCAGTCAGGGCAGCTAGACATGTTGGAATTCCGATCATCAGCGATTTTAGAACGAATTTCCATGCATACGCGAAATACTATAAGTTCGGATTTGCAGGAAAATTGGTCCATAATTACCTAAAAGGTCTTCATAACAGAACACAGATGACATTGGTCCCAACTGCTCAGATCAGAGAACAGTTAACAGAGCAAGGATATACGAATGTGCAAGTGGTTTCAAGAGGGATCGATTCCGATCTATTTCATCCTGCTCGTAGGAATTCCAAATTAAAAACAGAATGGGGATTAAAACCTTCTGAACTTGGAGTTCTTTACGTAGGAAGATTAGCTCCGGAAAAAAATCTAGATCTATTAATAAGAACATTCCGCAGACTCCAATCCAGAGTCCCAAATGCAAAATTGATCTTAGTGGGAGACGGACCTTCCAAAGAAAAACTACAAAGGGAAAATCCTGATTTTATATTCAGAGGAATGAGAAAAGGAAAAGAACTGGCAGAACATTATGCCACTGGAGATCTATTTCTATTCCCAAGCCTAACAGAAACTTTCGGAAATGTAATCGTAGAAGCAATGGCATCCGGCCTTCCAATCGTAGCTTATAACTATGCAGCTGCTAACCAACATCTCAAACATGGTAAGTCTGCCCTACTCTGTGGTTTCGACAAAGAAGAAGAATTTATAGAACAATCCTGTCTCTTAGCAGAAAATAAAAAATTAGCCGCAAAACTTGGTCTTGCCGCAAGAAAGATCGCAGCTTCCTGCACCTGGGAAGATGTTACTGATTCTTTGGAAATGACTTACTCCAAACTTTCTCTTTCTAAGAAAAAGGCCGCAAGGTCCAAGAAGGCAATCAAATTGAAAGTACAGATGGCGAGGGGATAGGCAGTAATCCCTTATTCAGTTACTATGAGCTTGCTCTTCTAATATTTTTACTTTCTCAATTCTTTCGCCATCGATCTAACAAAGGATTCCTTGTCCTTCTTAACATCTTTTAACGCAGCTTTGATTTCTTTCGGAATATCGAAATACTTTTCCGCCCACATATAGATCTCAATAAATACAGGAAGAAGATCGATACCCTTTTGTGTAAGTTTATAAAGAATCTTTGCCTTGCTATCCGGATGTTCCGATTTTTCGATCAGGCCGTTTTCTTCCAAGGACTGAAGTCTGGATGCTAGTATATTTGTAGCAATCCCTTCATCCGACTTTAGGAAATCCCCATAAGTCCTCTTTTTGTTAAACATAAGATCCCTGATTATGAGAAGCGACCATTTGTCGCCCCAGATATCCAGGGAGCAGCTAATCGGACAATCCGATCTTTTTTTTCCCTCTAACATAAATTTTATCTTAAAATTTGCTTGCAAAAAGCAAGTATTTTTCTGCCCCATATATTTACTTGCAAATTGCAAGTAAATTGATCGACGTGGGAAGACGTAATAGTCGTAAAAATTTACAATTAGAGGATATATATGAAACAGACAATTTTAGTAACAGGAGCTTCTTCGGGCATCGGACTACTTCTTGCCAATAAACTCCACCAGAGCGGTCATACCGTCATCGGAACCAGCCGCAATCCGCAAGAACATAGTTCTTTACCTTTTAAATTATTAGAATTAGATATTTCTTCCGACAGCTCAATTGAGTCCTTCCCGAAACGTCTTTTCAGTCAGATACAAAGTTTAGATGTTCTGATAAATAATGCAGGTTATTTGGTATCTGGTCTCGCTGAGGAAACTCCTATCGAACTAGGAAAACAACAATTCGAGACAAATTTTTGGGGAACAGTAAAACTCACCAATCAGCTATTACCTCATTTCAGAAATCAAAGACATGGAAAAATTATTACAGTTGGATCTATTCTAGGTTTAATCGGTCTTCCTAATGTTTCTTATTATTCGGCCTCGAAACATTCTCTTGAAGGTTACTTTAAAGTACTTCGTTTTGAATTACAGGATTTTAATATAAAAGTGAGTATGGTTGAGCCGATGGGTTTCAAAACCAATATCGGAACTAGCGCAGTTAGATCAAAATTGGAAATTGACGATTATAATCTACTTCGCAAACAAACAGCTGCATTCTCAAAAGAAACATTTGATAAAGCGCCTACTCCCGAACCGGTTGTAAACACCGTGATCGAAATTATAAATCAAAAAGATCCGAAATTCAATTTTCCGGTCGGCCAAGGCGCTTCATTTATTCTTACAATGCAACATTATGCATACAAAGCTTTCGAGAGTTCGATCTTAAAAAGATTACATAAAGCGAAATTATAAAGAAACGATATTGTTACACTTTTAAACGCGCGAGGTCTTTGCAGGACGGCGTAGCCGGTCCGAAGGACCGAGCGGGGCTCCGCGAGTCCGTAAAAGACCGACCCTTGCAATGCAAGGGACGCGCCCAAACTTTCATAATAAATTGTTTCGGAATTTTTTTGAAGATTCTTTTTTTCGCTTGTACTTTCTTCGCCTTTACTATAATCACTGGCAAATTTAACGGCAAGGAGCAAAGCCTATGCTGAAATTTCCCGGCCCTCGTACGGATCATCGAGAAAGAAATCGTCCCTTCGTCACCAGAGAAAAATATCTCACCTTTCTAAAAATCGCCAATAAGTCTTCTCATTCCAGACAGAGAAGGTTTCGTAATAAAAACAGAGAAAAAAGGCAGACCTTGTCACCATAGTTGTCTTATCATGGTTTTCCATGGAAAACCTAGACGCTAAATCTATCAGTCTCTGGATCATGGCGACCATTTATACGATCGCCGGTATTCTTCATTTTGTGATCCCTAAATTTTATATGAGGATCATGCCACCGTGGATTCCTTATCATAAACTTATGGTCCAACTCAGCGGTATCGTAGAGATCGCCTTGGGGCTTGGGCTTTTCTTTCCTCAAACAAAAGTATTAGCAGCTTGGGGTGTGGTCCTTCTTTTAATCGCAGTTTTTCCTGCTAACGTATATCACTTTCAATCAAGAACCAGAAAAGATCCTCCTACTTGGGCTTTACTTTTGAGGCTGCCTTTGCAGTTTCTTTTGATCTACTGGGCTTATACTTTTACGTATTGAATCCTCGTATACAATCGATCTGATTTCTTTTGCGCGGAAAAGCGGGATCTTTATCTTTTATTTGAGTCAAAAATTTATTGAAAGGGTTTCAGAAGAAGGTATTCTCCCTTTTTAGTTTTTGGAGTTTCTTTATGTTCAAGTTATGGATAGCGATCTGCGGAAGTATTTTAGTTTTAGGCTTAGCTTTTTCTTCTTCAAAAGTCCAAGCGAATACTAAATATAGTGTTTTCTGCGCAGACGGTAAAATTGAAGCAGATTCCCGCACTTTGGATCAGATGAAATCGGCCCGAGGTTCCAACGTTTGTCTTCTGAAAGAATTCGATTATTCTTCGGATGCCGATAATTACGCTCAGTCTATTGGAGGAAAAGGTTCCGCTTGTAGCTGCAATTAAGTTTACAAGGCGTAGCAATCGCTGGGCCTTCAGCTTCGTCAAAAGTTAAAGTCTTAGGCGGTCTTATGAATAAAAATCTGACTTCTTTTTATGTTTTAGGGTTTATTAGAAGTTTTGTATTTTTAATCGTTCTTTGTATTATGCTGGTAGTCTCGGAAAGTTTGAGTTCCTACCTTTATGATCAGAAGGATTTGCCTGAGATTTCCTTTATATCCGGCTTAGTTTTGAGTATTGGGGCGGCTTTTACTGCAAGTCGTCGCAAGTTTCAGGACAAAGAACCTTCTAAGCTGGTCTTTATTCTTGCTTCTTCTATTTTCAATTTTGTTGTTCTATTGGTCGGTCTGTTTCTGATCCGCAAGTTTTTCCCCGGTTGGATCTCCTGACCTCTTCCTTATTTTAATTTTTTCTTTTCCCCTCTTCCGGTTCGGATATTATTCTCCGAAACGTATAATATGAACCGTCTTCTTACCATTTTACTTTATTCTGTTTTTCTATTTTTCTCTTCGGATCTGCTCGCTGAAGAAAAGATTATCGAAGGTAAACTTCTTCAATTTGGTAGAATGTTAGGGACTGGAAATGAATTCATCCAAGTACTTTCCAACGATCTGAGTCCTGAACTTTCCAGACTTCATAATCAAACCATTCGTGTTCTCTGCCAGATGAGAGGAGAAAATTGCGATCCGATACGTTATGAGACCTATCCTTTTTCCGAATCCAAGGGTCTTGCGGATTGGACTTTGAAAAGAATTCCGAATTATGTGAATAGAGGTTACTTCGCTTTTAATCCTACCGTAACTCCCGACGGACAATCCATCTTTTGGACTGTGTATTCTAGCAAAGGTAAATCAGGCACTCAAAGGATCTGGTTTGCGGAGAAGGACGATAAAGGTTTTTGGAGAGACGGTAAAGAGATGCCTGCTCCTTTGAATAATGATCTGAACTCAGCAGTGATCGCAGTTCTTCCAAGTAACACTGAATTATTCGTTTTCGGATCCTTCGGTGATGATGAAGCTTCTCATAAAATCCAAGTTGAGTTCCAGGAAAAAAGAGAAGAATTGAGAAGAAACACGAGAGACGAAATGGAATTCCGTTTAAAGGAAGAACAACTCGCCTATGAATATCTCCGCAAACTCACTCTGCTCCAAAATAAGGCGACTGTTCCATTATATAAAAGTTATAAAGAAAAAGGAAATTGGTCTTATCCTAAGGCGATTAATTTTCCCGAGTTTTCGAATATATATCTGAAGAATAATACATCCGTTTTCGGCGGTTCCACTCTTTCTTCTTCCGGAAGAATATTGATCTACTCGGTCCAGCAGCCGGATTCTTACGGAAAGTTGGATCTGTACGTAAGTATACAAAAAGCGGACGGCTCTTTCTCTCTTGGTAAAAACTTAGGAGAGGTTGTAAATACTTCTTCAGAGGAGACCGCTCCCTTTTTAGCAGGAGACGACAGAACTCTTTATTTCTGTAGCGATGGTCATAAGGGACTTTCCGTATATGTGACCAAAAGAATTGGAGAAGGTTGGGACAATTGGACTAAACCTGTAGAAGTCTCAGCTAACTTAAAAGGTGTAAACTTCTTCTCTATTCCGGTAAATAGCGACTGGGCTTATGTAAGCAAAGAAGGTCAGCTTTACATGGCTTATCTTCCCCGCGATTTCCGTCCAAATCCTGTCGTAGTGATCAACGGAAAAGTTTTGGATGAAGAAGGAAATCCTTTAAGCGCGGAAATACATTATGAATCCTTAACACGTCTGGAAAAAAGAGGAAGTGCCAAGAGCGATTCAAAAACCGGTTCATTTAGTTTAGTTCTTCCTTATGGAGAAAAATACGGTTTTTATGCGGAGAAGCCTGGCCATCTTTCCGTTTCTAGAAATTTAGATCTTACTGAATCTAAACAAGAAGACGCAAAATTAGATGTAGAATTTCGTCTTCCTGCTTTGGCAGTAGGTCGACAAATCCTTCTGAACAATTTATTTTTCGAGACAAACAAATTCGAGATCTCCAAAGACTCCGAACCGGAATTAGATCGTTTGGCAAACTTTTTAAAATCGAATCCTAAACTCAAAATCTCTGTCGAAGGTCATACGGACAATGTTGGTAAAAAAGAGCGTAACCTAGAACTTTCCGAAAACAGAGCAAAAGCAGTGGCAGATTATTTGATTTCCAGACACGGGATCAACGGCGAAAGAGTTCGTACCCAAGGTTTTGGGGACAGCCAACCAATTTCTTCCAATGATAACGCTTCAGACCGTCAAAAGAATAGAAGAGTTGTGTTACAGATCGTAGACTGAATTCGTTCAGCTCCTTTTTTGTAGCATTCCTTCCTTAAATTCAGGTTTTACCTTGTATTTTTGTTTTAAAAAAGGATTCTAATCCGGAATGAAAATAGCGGTCATCGGTAGTGGAATCGCCGGCTTAAGTGCAACTTGGCATTTGGGCAAAGAACATGAAGTCTCTCTTATAGAAAAACATCCTTTAGTCGGTATGGATGCACATGGTACCGATCTTTTTTCCAACGGACATTCTATCCGAGTGGATGTTCCTTTTAGAGCATTCAAACGTAATTATTATCCTTGTCTTTTGGATCTTTACAAAGAAGCGGGGATCGAAGTAAGGCCAGTGGATTATTCGTTTTCCTTAAATTATGGAGACGGCACCACATATTTCGGTTTTTCTACTTTGGGAATCGGGGGCAATTTTGTTCCGATCCCTTATTGGGTTTGTTTTTCTAATAAAACTTCTAGACGGATTTTTTCGGATGCGATCCGCTTTTACGAAGAATCGGAAAGAGAACTCCAATTATTAGATGGAGAACAGCTCACAATTTCTCAGTTTCTAAGTAGATTCGGTTATTCCGTAGAGTTCGAGGATATGTATCTGATCCCGATGTTCTCCACGATCAATACTTGCACTTCTGAAAGTGCTAAAAATTATCCGGCAGAAGTGGTGATCGGCTATCATTCCAGCGGTCTGAAGTTTTTAAGATTTTTAACTCCGGAAAAAGGAACCAGAGATGTTACAGAAAAACTTTCTAAAAGAGCTTCTTCTGTTCGTTTGAATACTGATCCTAAAAAAATTGTTTTAGAAAAAGATAAAGTAAAACTGATTTTTGAGAATGGAGAAGAACTTTTCGACAGAGTAGTAGTCGCTGCCCCAGCCAATCAGGCGATCTCAATTCTTCCTGACGAATATTCAAAGGAGAAGTCTCTACTTTCCAAACTCAAATACGAGGCTTCCGAAGTAGTAGTTCATTCCGACGAAAAGTTTATGCCTAAACAAAAAAGGCATTGGGCACCCATGTGTTTCTCTCTTTCACAAGATAGTTCTACTGCGACTGCTACTATCCTTTTGAACAAGGTTCTTCCGTCTATGAAAGGTAAGGCAGTATTCCAAACATGGAATCCGCTTGTGGAACCGAATGAAAAAGATTTTATTAGTAGATCCAAATTTGAAAGACCTGTAATAGATATTGCTTCCAAAAAGATCTTAGAAGAACTGAAAGAACTACAGGAACTTCCGGGTAAAAAAGTATGGCTATGCGGTTCTTACGCTAAATATGGAATGCCACTTCTAGAAGCAGGAGTTTCCACTTCTTTAGATGTTAAAAGATGGGTAGAAGGTTCGTTGCGATCTTAAATTTTTACTCCGGCTTTCTGACCTTATAGACCCAATATTCGAAATGTTTTTTGATCGTTTCGGATCCGAAATATTCTCCCAACATTTCGTATCTTCCTGCGAGTCTTTTAGGTATTTTTTTTCCTGATTTAATTTTTTCTAATATGAATTGGGAAAATCCGGGAAATACGAAAGGATCTATTCTTTCTAAAACTTCGAAATTAAATCCTAGTGCGGAATATTCTGAGACGATACCTTCCACCTTTTTGAGATCCGAAGACATTTTTGCCATTTTTGAGATCAAATTCCTTTTAAAAGTTTCCCAATAAGAAATTTTTCGATCGGAAAACAATATCTCTGCAGATACGAACACTCCCCCCGGTTTTAGAATTCTATAAACTTCGCCAACTAATCTGTTTCGATTCGGTATAAAATATAAACTGTCTAAGGCAATTACCACATCAAAAGTTTTGTCCTCAAATTCTGTTAAACGTTCTACACTTCCTAAAATTAAATTGGGAGAACTACTTCTCCCCTCATAACGTCTTTTTGCAAATTCGATTTGGATCTTGGAAATATTGATCCCATATATATTCGAAACATTTACTCCAAATATATTTTCCCAAATCCTGAATTGGTCTCCGCAACCGAACCCAAGATCTAAAAGTTTAGAATCAGGATCCAAACCGGCTAATGTCCCAAGGTGTTCCGCTAAATTCGCGCAGGCTGTTCCATATTCTTTTGTGTTTTCCCAATAACCCAGATTTGCCCAAGATTCCCCAGGATCGTTCAAATAGAGATGAGAAAGATCTGTAGGAATTCCTTCTCTTCCGAATAATAGCCGGACCTTGGGCCAGATTTCAGTCTTTGTAGGAAAAGAAGAATGATGACGCAGAGAATTTTCTTTTTTGTAAGGCAGGTCTTCCATGATTCCTAAGTCTTCGGTTTCCCAAAGCAAAACTTTATTGGACATAGAATTTCGGAACTGTCTACCAGAATCAGCTTTATTTGTCCGTTCTCTAATCCTTTCGGATATGTTTTATGCCGACATAAGAAGAGCTAGATCCGGACAAAAATTCGCAAAAAAAAGTCCTTTTCTTTCCCTAACTTACGGCGGAAAACCTACCGACGGACCTTATGAACATCAAAGATCGTATTCTTGGAATTTTAGCTGCACTCCTCCAATATTCTAGAACAAACTGGAGATCCATCCTTAAATACTCGGTAATCTCCGGGATCGTAATCCTTTCCTTTCTGATCGGCGGATCTTACGTTGTGTGGCTCACCAAACAGGAAGAAGTCGCCCGCAATTTGGAAACTTTCCAGAGAGAAGTTTCGGATGCATATGATCCAAATGAGATCAAACCGATCCGCATCTTAGATAAAAATGGAAAATTGATCGGGGAATTCTCCCGTAGAAAATTCAGACCGATCCGTACTGACAATCTAGCAAATCATGGAAATATAATATGGGCCCTTCTCAGTTCCGAGGACAGGGATTTTTACGAGCATAATGGTGTAAATTTTACCGCATTACTTAGGGCAATCATAGTTAATCTAACCACTTTCCAAAAACAAGGTGGTTCTACTCTCACTCAACAGTTGGCAAAACTTACTTTGGATCTGGGAGCTCGAAATGTATTCAATAAACTCACTGAGTTTTATTGCACATTCTATCTAGAAAGTAAGTTTGATAAGAATACGATCCTTGCGATGTATTTAAACCGTATTTTTTTGGGAGAAGGGAATACGGGAGTAGAAGAAGCTTCTCGTTATTACTTTAATAAACCTGCATATGAATTAACTCCTGCAGAAGCGGCTCTGCTTGTAGGAACAATTCCGGCTCCTTCTAATTATAACGCTGTCAGAAACCCTAAGATAGCTCTCAAAAGACAGAAGATGGTGATGACTGTTATGGGGAAAAACCAAAACCTTCATCCAAATCCTAAATCTATTGAAAAAGATTTTGAGAAGAAGGTAGATGCAAATATCCGCAAGTTCAGATCATTTTATGTGGTAGAGGAAACCAAAGAAGAAGAGGATAAAGTAGTTATCACTTCCGAGATAGGGAAGTATGGATTTGATAAGGATTTTACGATCAATCTGGCTTCCGATTTTAATTTTGGGATCCGCCAATTCGTGATCGAGAACTTCTCGGAAATTGATTTGGAAAGTCGTGGTATGAACGTATATACCACATTAGATTATGATAAACAAGAAGCGGCAGAACGTTCTCTTAGAGAAGGGATAGAAGCAGTTCGCAAAAAACTTTCCGAAGATAAGGCAAATTATATAAAAGCAGGCAAAACAGAAGAAGCTTCCAAACAGAACAAGATCATTGAGAACATGAACGGAAGTTTGATCTCCATCAATCCTACAAACGGATATGTGGAGGCGATGGTTGGTAGTTACAAAATTTCTAATATATTCAGGTTAAACCGAGCAGTTTCCGCGGTAAGGCAACCCGGTTCTGTAATCAAGGGACTTGTCTATCTGATGGCGTTCGAAAAAAGGATCGCAACTCCTACTTCTATTGTTGTAGATGAGCCGATCAAGATTAGAGGTTATGCCCCTAAAAACTGGTATAAAGGCCATAGAGGTGCAATGCAAACTAGGACTGCATTCGCTCAGTCAGTGAACACAATTGCAGTCAAATTTATGGATGAGATAGGTGTTGGCGATTTCATCCATACTCTCGGAAAAATTTTGGATCTGGACAGTTCGGAGTTAAGTAGAAGGTTTCAGCATAATCTTACGTTAGCACTTGGTTCCGGAGAATTATCTCCCAAAGAGCTAGCAACCGTATATGCTACAATTGCGAATAACGGTAAAAAAGTAAAACCTGTAGAAATCCTAAGGATTACCGACTTCGAAGGTTCCGAACTTTATATGAATACTCTTCCTGATCCGAAAGATGCAGAACAAATTTTAGATCCTGTTGCCTGCGCGATGACCTTAAACTTATTAGAAGCAGTCGTTTCGGAAGAAGGAACTCTCAAGATCGCATTAAAAGATGGAGAAAAATTCCCACTAGGTGGAAAAACAGGAACGGTCCAATCTCCCAAAGAAGCACAAAAACGTTGGGGTTCCAGAAAAGGAGTAAGAGACGTTTGGTTTGCAGGTGTGAATCCGAATTTAGTGACTGCAGTTTGGGTAGGTAATGATTTAGGCGCTCCTTTCCCCGGTTCCGGTTCTGGAACGAGCGGTTCTATTTGGTTTAGATATGTTTCCCATGTAGCAAGAACATTAGGTTTTGGTGATAGTCTAATTACTCCATTTAATGGAGATTATGTGAAAGTGGATATCTGTGCGGAAACCGGTGGACTTTTATCAAACGAAGCAGAATGTAAACATCCTCTTTATGGACAGTACTATTATGTGGGAGACCAACCTGGCGGCGGTGCAACAACTCCTACAGTCACTCAAACAGAAGGAACAAATTCTACAAATGGTACCGAAGAAGCACTTTCCGGAGAAGACGCTGTAGAATTAGAACTTCCTGAAACTAAGGAAGATCCAAACGACGATTAAGATCTTTTGGCAAACGGTCCCCTACTAGATACAATTCATATGGGGACCATAAAAAGATCCAAGGAGCATCTTCGCTTAAAAGTGAAAATGCTTCCTTTATCTGTGGGCTTATATCCGTTTTATCTGCGGATCTGATCTCTTTGAATAATTTTTCCATTTTCGGATTTAAGTAGAAGGCTCTATTTCCTCCGTTCCCAAATCTATCCCCCGCAAATAACGGATCTAAAAATGCAAACGGCCCGGGAAGATCTGCATACCAAAATAATAATGTTAGATCTCCCTTACCTTCTCCATTCTCTTTATATAATGCAGCTTTTTCCATCGGAAGGATTTTGATTTTCAACCCTAACTCTTTCAGGTTTTGGACGATCGCAGCCCCATTTGCTTGGTTCTCCTCGTCTCCTCTCATCCTAAATTCTAATTCTCTTTCTAAAATTTTGGGATAGCAAACCGACTTAGAGAGTAATTCTTTCGCCTTTGCAAGATCATAAGGATATATTTCTTCGGAAGAAGTCCAGGTATCGGAAACCGATTTCGGAAATGGACCTACGGAAACTTCTCCTTTTCCTTCTAATAAAACCTGGATGATTGTACGTTTATCTACCGAATAATTTAATGCTTTCCTAAAATTCTTATCGAAGCAGGGCTCTTTCGCATTGATCGCTATGTATTGAACACCTCCTCCTTTTCTTACAGAGATATAATCTTCTTTTACTAATGAGTTTTTGAGAAGGAAAACAGGCAATTTCATCAGATCTAATTCGTCTTTAAAATATAAATACAGTCCTGTACTTGCCTGAGGAAGAACTCTAAACAAAATCTCAGAGCCCAAATCGTTAGGATAATTTGCAATTAATCTAAGATGATTATTTCTTTTCCATTCCACTAATTTAAAATCGCCACAGACTGAGTCAGGCGAACCACAATAGATCCAAGCTTGAGGCAAAGAAAGTTTTTCTAAAGTTTCCCTCAAACCTCCTTCGAAATATATTTCCAAACTGGAATCGGAGAGAACCTTGCCGCCTTTTAAAAAAGAATATGTGCTCCTTCTAGGTCCTGGAGTATTTCTTAATCTTTCTAAAGATCCAAGAACTGTTTGAGCGTTTACATTCGATTTCGAATCGGTTCGAAGTTCTAAGATCAATCTTCTGATCTTGGATGACGGACCTTCTGCCAGCTTATATGATCTCACTAAAGAAGGAAGGATTGTACCTTCTCCATTTATTTCAAAAAGTCTAGGGTAGATATATTTTAGAACAATTCTGGAAGATAAGTCGGTGGATCTGATCGGGTCCAAAGAGATTGGATCAGAAGCTAGTGAAAATACTAGTTTTTCGGGACTTCTCTCCGCTTTTCCACAATCATAAAAAAGAAGGGACAAAAGAAGGAAAGCCAGGGAAAAGGTAAGAGTCGGTTTCGGTCCGACCTGAAATCGGGAAGAGACCGAGTCTAGAAATCTAGGATAAAACATTCCGGACCTATGAACGTCTATAGACGCCTCTTGGGGTATTCCTTCAAGTATAAATACAGATTAATCACCGGGGTCGTACTATCCTTTTTTGTATCCATACTCAATGGAGCCTCTCTCACTAGCGTTATTCCGATTTTCAACGCGATTGGAAAAGGTGGAAAAGCTGACTTTCAAATTACACTCACTAAAAAAGAAAGTATCGCATTAAAAGATAGGGAAGAAGGAAAAGAATTAGAAGCTATCCAAAAAATAGAGGCTCTTGTCGCAGATATAAAGATCAAGACCAACTTTTATCTAACCACTCTTCCTAAAGATCAGCTCGTTTTAATTTTTTGTTTATTCATATTTCCGATCTATCTAGCAAAACTTTTATTCTTAACAGGTGCAGTTTATTGTATTAACTCGGGCGGCTATTTAGCGGTACGAGATTTGCGATTAGAACTTTATTCTAAAGCTCAAGAACTTCCGCTCAATCATTTCGTTCAGGAGAAGACCGGGATCTTCATGAGCCGCATCGTTAACGATGTGGAAGTTTTGGCCAAACTGATCAGCTCTGATCTGAAAGATGCGGTCGTGGACTTTTTCTATATCATCACACATTTGCTCATTCTTCTTTTCTTAAGTTGGGAAATGTTCCTCGCAGTTTTAGTTGTTGTCCCGTTGATCATGGGCCCGGTAACTTCTTTTGCGGATAGGATCAGAAAAGCGACTCGCAATCAGCAAGAAAGATTATCCTCATTAAACGGACATTTGCAGGAAGTGATCTCAGGTATCCGAGTCATCCGCGCATTCTCCATGGAAAAAACGGAAGCGGGAAGATTTTGGGAGATCAATAACGATCTTTCCGACAAAACATTTAAGGGACATTTTTATCATCAGATCGGTCCTTCTTTGGTAGAACTTTCCAGCTCTATAGTTGCAGTGATCTTCTTAGCTTTCGGCGCTTATTTGATCGAACTCGATAAATTGACCTTAGGTCATTTTATGATCTTCTTCTTAACTTTGGTATTCTTAACTAGACCATTCAAACAAATGGGAATGTTATCCAACTCCATTCAAAGTGCCGTGGCAGCAGGAACCAGAGTTTTTGAAATGTTGGATAGTGAAACGGATGTTAAAAACCCTCCGAACCCTATTTATCCAAAAAGACTTTCTAAAGAATTAAAATTCGATTCGGTCGGATACACTTATCCAGGTGCAAAAAGCCCTGCTCTTTCCGATTTAAATCTTTCCATACAAAAGGGATCCACAGTTGCGTTAGTCGGCTCTTCCGGAGCGGGAAAATCCACATTGGTGGATCTTGTGCCAAGATTGATCGATCCAAGCGAAGGCTCTATTACTTGGGATGGAACCGATCTCAGAAATTTGGACCTTGCTTCTTTAAGAAAAAAGATCTCCATCGTGAACCAACAGGTATTCCTATTCAACGGAAGTATCCGAGAGAATATCTGCTACGGAACCGAAAACGTTACGGAAGAAAGAATGAGAGAAGTTTCAGAACTCGCATTTGCAACTGACTTCATCCTATCTTTCGAAGATGGTTTCGATACGGTAGTGGGAGAAAGAGGGGTGATGTTGTCCGGCGGTCAAAGACAAAGGATCTCCATCGCAAGAGCATTATTGAATAATCCTGAGATCCTGATCTTGGACGAAGCGACTTCTGCTCTGGATACGGAATCAGAAAGAGTAGTACAACAAGCACTCGAATCATTATACAAAAATAGAACCGTTATCATCATCGCTCATAGACTTTCTACAGTCCAGATCGCAGATACTATTTTTACTATGGAAGGCGGGAAGGTAGTAGAATCAGGATCCCACTCAGAGTTGATCCGCTTAGATGGAAAGTATAAGAAATTATACGAGATGCAATTCGCAGAATCTCCGGTTTAATAGAAGATGATTTCTTTTGGAAAGATCCTATTTTTTCCGATCCTATTTATACTCTGTCTGATCTATAAGATCTTATTCTTTTTAGATAGAAGTTTTAAAAAAAAGAGAACCCTTCCTTCTTCCATTACGATCAGTGTAGGGAATTTTAGTGTGGGTGGAACAGGCAAAACACCTTTTACACTTCATCTAGCAAAATTACTTCATTCTAATTTTCCGAATATTCCAATCGTAATCTTAAGCAGAGGATACGGCTCTTCCGGAAAAGGAACCAGAAAAGTAACCGAAAACTCTTCTCCTGTTGAAATTGGAGACGAACCTCTCCTTTTAAAAAAGAATCTTCCATTTGCGGAAGTATATGTAGGAAGTAATCGGTATGATTCTTATGTACAATTCAGATCGGAAAACAAAATACCGAATGACCAAAAGGTATTTGTATTGTTGGATGATGGATTCCAACACCATGCTTTAAATAGAGATTTGGATCTAGTTTTATTAGATTGTACCAAACTTTCCAAAAAGGAATTTGTACTTCCTTTAGGCTTATTAAGAGAATCTTATACTTCCGTATCCAGAGCAAATTTTTTGATCGCTTCCAAGTTTTCAGAAGAATATGAAGGCCCACTTTCTGAATGGATCCAAAAATATAAACCTTCTCAAACATTAAAATTTAGATTCTCTCCCAAGAAACTCATTCCACTTTCTTTCGGTGCCTCAGAAGTTTCTGTAAAAGAATTATCCGGAAAATCAGTCTTTGGCTTTGCAGGTTTGGGAAATCCGGACTCGTTTTATTCTTCTTTAAAAGATCAAAATCCATCCGAGCTAAGAACCAAATCCTATCCGGATCATTATTCTTATACAAAGGAAGATCTAACTCAGATTTCCGAAAAATCTTCCGCCCAAGATTATATTATCTGCACGGAAAAAGACGGAGTAAAGATCACTTCGCTTATTGGAACCGACAAGAATTTTTCTAAATGGTTTTATCTCAGATTAGAAACCGTTCTGGAAAACGAATCCGAACTTTTACGATCTGTCCGCAACTTCGTTTAATCGAATAAAAAGACTTTTTCTTTCCCCAAAAAATAGTATGATTCTTTACTCTTTCCTATTTTTATGTAGGAAAATAGTGAATGGAAATAAATTTTTAACTAATATTTTATACAATGAATGAAGAAGGTTGAATGAAATCCAAGATTCTATTTCTATTCTTATTATTCCTACCGGCGGTTCTAGTTGCAGAATCCCAAACCGTATATTTACGTAACGGCCAAATATTACATGGGGATGTCACCAACCAAACTGCGACCCATATCGATATAAAATTACAAAACGGGGAAACGAAACGTATTCAAAAGGAAACTATCCTTAGGATCGCCTATAGAGAACCTCAAAAGGAAGAGCCTAAAAAAGTCGAACCTACAGTACCGATCGAAAAGCAGGAACCCAAAAAACAAGAACCGGATATTGTTTCCCCTCCTCCGGTGATTAAAGAAGCAAAAAGAGTGGTTAGAAGTCCATTAGAAAGACATTATATAGACTTTTATTTAGGAGCAGGGAATGGGACCTTCTCTCCACAAACCATAGATTTTTATTATAAGTACCAAAATATCAGAAGTTTACTCATAGATGCGACTCCTTTCTTTTTAGCCGGCGGCCCGAAACGTAATGCTGGCACATCCGTATCTGGAGGGATTAATTATAAGTTTAAAAAATTCTCCTTTGAAGCAGGAGGAATGCAAACCAATACTTCTACTAGTTCAAAAAATATAGGCCCGGAAGCAGAACCGATTTTAGTCTATGGATCTTATCCTGAAGAAATGAAGGCAGCTTTTTTCAAAGCGTCTTATTCCGCATTTTCAAAATCCAATTTCGAGTTATATCCGAGTGTAGGTTATATTCGAACTTGGAATAGGACGAAAGACTCACAATCGCAGGTCTTTCAAGCAGATAGCGTGGCCGGGAAATCCAATTTCCAAGCTTCTGAAAGTTTAAGTGGAACTTCCGTTGGAGTTGGCTTTGCATATTTATTCGGATCTAAATTCGAAATAAGACCTGAATTTGAATCCTTAACCATGAAAGGTTCTCAGTCCATCCACCAAGATTACACAGCTGTATCTTTAAGCCCTCCTAACGTACTATTTGTATTACCTGCAGATTACAGTTTTGATTGGAAAGCAAAAGGAGCACACACCTCATTAAAGTTGAGTTATTTTTGGAAAATGGGAATCGGATTTTTTATCAAATATGATTCTTATCAATGGAATTATTCCCTACAAGGTGGAAATTTTCCGATTACACTTTCTTTAGATTCCGATCCGCCTACTTTGTCCGAACTAATAGGTTGGAATCTCGGCCAAAAACTCCTAGCCCAAACTATAAATGCCACAAGTAAGGCGACTTCGATACAATTCGGAGTTTCCAAAACCTTGAACTTCGGACCCGAGGAAAATTATTAACCGAAGTATTTTCACTAGTGTAGTATTTGTTATACGATAGGCACTCTTAGTTTTCAGGCATGTCAATTTATTGCTTGAATCTTGTTTTCATTCCAAGGATTCTTTCCCAGAATTCAAAACTGAATGGGATCGGGTCAGGAATGCGAAGACTAAAAAATAAAATTAGAGCGGCAATCTTTTTCGGATGTATGATCCTCGCGCTAACTTCTGTCCATCCAAACGATCAAGTCATCTATATGAAAGATGGAAGAGTGATCACCGCTGAGATCGTTTCCCAAACTGCGTTCGATATGGTAATCAAATTGCAGGACGGCTCTACTAAAAAGATCTCAAAACAAGATGTCAAACGGGTTGCTTTTAAAGAAGCAAAAACCCCGGAACCTAAAGACAAAACCCCTGCTGAACCTCCTACACCAACTCCGGAAGAAATTGCAAAACAACAGGAAGAAGATTCCAAAAAACAAGCCGCCTTAGATGAAAAGGCAGAAAAAAGAAAAAAACAGATCGAAGAAGCAAAACGAAATCGTATAGATATTTCTTTAGGAGCCGGATCTGGAACTGTCAACTTTCAAGGAGCAAATTTTTACGATAATGTGATCGCAGTCGGAAGTAGCTTAGGCCAAGACAGCGGTAAATTCGAATTCCCAATCGAACCTAAACCTAAAAGTGGAAAGGCAAGATCTTTCGAAATTAGATATTCTTGGAACAGATTTGTAGGAGAAGTGGGAGCAAGTTCAATAACGTCTACTGCAACCCAAAATATTATCGGAGTAGACGGTCCGACCAGTGGAACATTCCCGAAATTAATCAATGGCAATTACGATGTTTCCATGAAACATGTTTATGGAAATTTTTCCTACTCAGTGTATCCACATCCTAAATATGATATACGTCCAGTCATCGGATATCACCAGTTCTGGACAAAAACAGAAAATTCAAATGCAATAGCATTCGGAGCAGGAGTTGCTCCTTTATTTACCGACCAGTATTTTGGAACAGATCCCACTTCGATTGCAGAAGGTTTAAAAGGTTATTCTTACGGGGTCCAATACGATATAAAATTCGAAAAGTTCGAGATCCGCACCGGATTACATATTCTACAGATGAAAGGTTTTGGAACTTATGATCGACAACTGAATGCATACGCACCAGTAAGTAATCAAACTCAATCAGAAGATATAGATGTGTACAATAAATGGGTCGCAAAAGGAGCGATCATTGATCTAAAATTTCTGTACCCTTGGAAATATGGAGTCAGCTTCTGGATGGGACTAAATAGTATGAGTTGGAAGTATACTATGTCAGAGACCGCTTTGGCCGTAGGTAATGCAGATTCTTCCGGAGTGGATCCTCAAAGTTATATACTAGGAAAATTATTGTTCGAATCCCTGATCGGCCCTGGATCACTCAAAGAAACAAAGGCAACAACAATCCAAATCGGGGCTACTTATTCGTACGACTTTAACAAATAAAATCGTCTAATATTTCCGATATGTTTTATCTGAAACGAATTTTCGTTTTAAGCTTAGTTGCACTTATTCCAATAAATATCTTTTCTGAAATACAATATGTTTACATGAAAGATGGAAGAATTTTAAAAGGAGAAGTTCTCCATCAAAGTGCATTCAAAATCAGATTTAAAAGTGAAGAAGGAAAAGAAGAAGAAATACTAAAATCTACAATCCGAAGAATTACATTCAAAAATCCTGGGGTAAAAGAAATTCCTAAACAAGAAAAGATCGAAACCCCTACTCCTTTGCTCGAAACAAAATTAAAAGCAGAAGAGCCAAAACCTTCTCAAGAAAAAGCCACCTCTATTCTATCTAATCGCCATAGTTTTGAAATTCTGGGAGGAATAGGAAAAAGTAGTTATGAAAGTCAGGTAGCCAACTTCCACAGAAATGTGGAACAATATGGTACGATTTTAGGAGGAAACGGCGGATTTTTTTATAATTCTCCGGATCGAAAAGATTCAAACGCAAAAACTATTAACCTAAGATATACTTGGAAACGTTTTGTAGGAGAACTTGGCGGATCTCATCTCAACTCTCTTGAATCAGTAAACAATTTCGGAACTATAGTATATCCGGATCTTTCCGGAGCAACAACAGTTACACAAGCTGCATTTACACCGGGCGTCCCCTATCATACGATCAGTTACAAACAATTAAACGTCCAATTTTCCTACACGGCATATTCTAGGTCCGGATTAGAAATCAGACCTATATTAGGTTATTATAAAGTCTGGCAGAAAGGAAAAGATGATTCCACTTACGAAATTTCTCCAAAAGATCCGGGAAATACGGACGCAATAGATTGGACCATAAAGTATGGAACCAGTTTTAGTGATTATTTGAGCGGCCCTTCCGTGGGAGCTGCGCTTGAATACAAATGGAAAGAGAAATGGGAAACCAGGTGGGAATTTCAAAAACAATTTTTACAGGGAAATTCGATCTATACTAGAGACCAGATCGCTTATCTTGTAGGAAGTTTTTTCGAAGAAAGAGCAGCATTGAATAACCAATGGAAAGTAAACTCCCAATCTATTTCAGGAAAGTTAGTCTACCATTGGAGGGATTCAGTCTTCTTTTGGTCAGGATTCCAATATTCTAAACTCACTTATAAAATGGAACATTTGGGAGGAGATTTGGATTTAAATGGAAGTCCTTTCGAAGCTTATATAAACACGGTATTGATCCAATCTTTAACCCAAGGACTTGCGGGAAATTCTACAGCAAAAGCGATCTTTGTAGGAGCCGGATATTCTTTAGACTTCTCCAAAAAAGAAGCTCAATGAGATAAACCGCAAGCAAAACAATCTTTACGTCTAGTTGTAGAGATAGTCCTGAATTCCATAAATTTAGAATCTACTTGTAAAATTCTGCCGAACAAACCTGAATCTCTCTCGGAATCACTTAATATAAATTGAATACTTTCTGTGGCTTGAATTGTGCCTATCATTCCTGCCATACTACCAATCACTCCCGCATCCGCACAGGAAGGTACATACTCCGGAGGTGGGGGATTTTCATAAACACATCTAAAACATGCGTCTTTTCCTGGGCGAACTCCCATCACCATTCCTTCAAAACGAAGCACACCTGCGGTGATAAATGGGATCCTCTTCTCTATACAGATATCATTCACAAGAAACTTAGTATCGAAATTATCGGAACCTTCTAAAACTAAGTCGGACCCGTTCAGTAGATCTTTTGCATTTTCTCTATTAAGTCTAGCCTGTATACCTTCTACCCTTATATAAGGATTTAAAGATCTAAGGTTTTCTGAAGAAGCTTCTGATTTGGATCTTCCTATATCAGAATGTTTGAATATGATTTGTCTTTGTAGATTAGTGGTTTCGACGATATCGGAGTCTATGATCCGGATATTTCCTAGTCCGGCAGCCCCTAAATACAACAAAGCCGGAGATCCAAGACCCCCGGCTCCGATTACCGTTACTACGGATTTTTTGAGTTTTTCCTGACCTGCGCGCTTAACTTCGTTTAGAAGAATATTCCTGGAATAGCGACTCAGTTCTTCCGGACTCAACACCGAAAAGGATTAACCCTTCAGTTTTTTAGTGAGAACGTTTAAGAAATCGGAAACAAACTCATCGGATCTACGGTTTTTATCCGCAAACTCAAGAGCTTCTTTCGCGGCATCTTCTGCTTTCTCATTTTTGATAACGATGTTTAGGATAGAAACAAGAGCAGTGTAAACGATATCTCCGTTATCGGAGCTGATCACTTTGTTTTTCAAAGCGATAGTGGAATCACCTGCTTCTCCGATTTGACCCAGAGCAATCCCTGCAGGAACTGCAACTTTAGGATCGTTTGTACGGTTCAGAAGGTTGATCAATTCCGGAATTGCGGATTTTTCTTTTTTATCTCCCAAATAAAGAGACGCTTCGATTTTTTCCTGATCGGATCCGCTGGAAAGTGCCTTAATATGATCTTCCGTACTTTTTTCGGCAGAAACCGAAACGGTAAAAATAAGAGTGGCGAGTATTGCGAGCGTAATGGCGCTTTTTTTCATGATCTCCTCCTGTAACCGAGGAATCTTCCCTCGGGAGCCAAGATCGTCAACCCAAATAAATGGTTCGTAGGAATCGATCGGGCTTTTGATGATGGATTCGGAATGCAATTCAGTCTTCCAGAAATCCGTCCCAAAGAATGGATCCATAGAATAAAGGAGGAATTTTTTCCTCCTAGGATCCTGGATAAGTATGTATTCTCAGAGTTTGTAAAAATATTTATCGGGGCTTTGATCACTTTAGGATTTTTGGCCCTTATGTCTTCCTATAGCGATATCAAGGGGGACATGGCTTCCTCAAAAGGTGGAAAGATCCACGGTTGGCTTTTCATTTTATTCCGACTTCCCCAGATGCTCATTCAATACATCATGAACATCGCTATATTATTCTCGGTATCTTTCACTGTGGGACAGTTTTCGGCGAACAAAGAATTGGTCGCAATGATGGCTGCAGGTATCTCTTTCAGAAGAATTGTAGCTCCAATCGTTGCATTCAGTTGTGTACTCTGGTTTGCGGCATTCTTCTTAAAACAAACGGTCGTTGCCCCCTTAAACGCGAGAGCAAACGAAGAACATAAAATGTTAAAAGAAGGAGACCTGAACACTTTAGTTGGAGTGGTCTACCAAAAACATTTTAAAGGCCAAGAAGGTTTTTATTATATCTACTACTACGATACCAAGGAAGAAGAGATCAAAGGTGGATTCAATTATATCTGTCTGACAAAGGAACAAACTCCTGATTATCTTTTAGTAGCACAAAAAGCAAAGTTCGACTTTCAAAAAGAAGTTTGGATCTTAAAAGGTGTAGAAGAAACCAAATTCGACGATGAACTACAAGTAGTCTCCGTTCAAAAGTTTACGGAAAAAGAATACACTCTTCCGGAAAAGCCCGACTATTTTAAAAAGTTAAAAGGTTCAGTAGAAGAGATGAATTTTTTTGAACTTTCGGAAGAAAAGGAAAATCGTATCCGAAAAGGTTTATCGTATGGAGATGTGGATATAGCAAAACATACATTGTTTGCGGAACCTTTGCTTATTGTGGTCTTAACTTTGGTAGGTTGTGCCAGCGGATTTTTCACCAAAAGAATGGCGATTGTTTCTTCCTTAGGAGTGAGCATCGGAGTAGCACTTCTTTATATGATCATGGACCCTTCTTTCAAATCATTGGGAGAAAACGAAGTCATTCCTATTTGGCTAGCAAGTTGGATCACACCTTTACTTTTCCTATCAGGGCTTTACGTAATTTATAAAAGGCTAAAAGTCTGACCTAAAATAAAAAAGCCCCCTATGAGGAGGCTTTAAGAATCCCTTCAGAAAAAAAGAATTCTATTAAATATTATTTTCCACCTTTAGGTGTAACAGTCGCTTTCGGTACGATCACTCTTATATTATTCTTTTGGATCTTATATCCTCCGGAAACAGTAATGATCCCTTTGAATAGATCGGAAGTATCGGTAATTTTTGCCATGAACCAGCTTCCAGTCCTAGCTTCTTCCTTGGATTCAGGAGCTCTGTATCCGTCTTCCGTTCCCATATCAAACATGATTACTTTTACTCCCAGCTTCAGATCCTTATCCGTAGCGAGTCGGGTCATGTAAAAGTTTTTGGTCCAATACTTCTTACCGTCAGTCACTTGTAGGAATTCCCCTTCTCCTTTTGTTTTGGTGGCAGAAGCGGGAGTCATTTCCTTAGCGATATATACGTTGATATAAGTTTGGTCGTTATATTCTTCCCTGGAAACGAAAAAGTCGTCCGGTTGGATGTAATGATCATCCTCTTCTGCAAACAAACCTGTCGGTAACATGCTGAGACAAAACGCAACGATCGCCATCACTCTAAATACATTTCTGTTTTTCATTCCTAAACTCCGTGAAACCTATCCATTCACCGAAATAATTTCGGCGGTGAATAATTTATTGCATATTAAAGATCGCTCCCTTTTAGTCAAGGCTTCCAGAAGAATGACTCGGTTTGTTTTTTGTAAAGTTTTCGATTCTACTGATCCGATTTTTTTGATCAGGCAGTCTTTAATCGTAAAAAAATGGATAGATTACTTTTCCGAAAAGGGCTAACAATCCCTTAAACCGATCCTATATAGAAACTTTAAAAAATATTAACATAGATCAATCCCGGTCTTTAAAATTTTATTTTACTTAGGCCACTAAACATAAATAGTCTTTATATGAAAAATTCCGGGAAAAAAGATTTGAAAGATCCGGTCTTCGAAACTAAAAAGCTCGGCAAAATTTACGATATGGGCCAAGTGAAGGTCCCGGCTTTGACAGATATCAACGTTCGATTTTTCCGGTCCGAATTTTCAGTTCTATTAGGGCCTAGCGGTAGCGGAAAATCCACCCTATTGAATATATTGGGCGGATTAGATTCTCCCAGTTCCGGAGAGGTACTTTTTAATAAACGACCTTTGCGTGGGGACCAAGACGCAGACCTTACCGAATTCAGAAGGAAATACGTGGGATTCGTATTCCAATTTTATAATTTGATCCCCAGCTTAACTGCAGAAGAAAACGTAAAACTCGTTACCGATATCTCCGATAATCCGATGTCTTCTTCGGATGCATTAGAATTAGTCGGCCTTACGGAAAGAAAAGACCATTTTCCTTCTCAACTTTCCGGAGGAGAACAACAAAGGGTCGCAATCGCAAGAGCAATTGCCAAACGCCCTGAAATACTTCTTTGCGACGAACCTACGGGAGCCCTGGATTTTCAGACAGGAAAGATCGTATTGGATGCGATCTCTAAGATCAACAGAGAGTTAGGCACGACCACAATTATAATTACACATAATGTAAGTATCACTTCTATCGCGGATAGGGTCGTCGAAATGAGGGACGGGTTGATAATCTCCGATAAACAAAACCCGAAAAAAACCTCCACAGAGAGTCTTCATTGGTAAAGATCCTAGACAAAAAAGTCCTTAGGGAGTTGCTCGCCTGGAAGTCCCAGGCCTTGACAATCACATTAGTGATCGCTTCCGGGATTACGGTCTATTTAACCTCCTTAAGCGCTTACGATTCACTTCTCGTTTCCAGAAATAATTTTTATGCGGAATACTCACTCTCTCAAGGATTCGTTTCGCTTCATAAGGCGCCTGAATCTATAATTTTAGATATTTCTAAAATACCCGGAATATCCTACGCGGAAGGAAGGATCATCAAAGATATAGTTCTGGATTTCGAATCCGAATCTATTCCAAGCGGAGGACGAATAGTCACCTTAACGGAAGGTCTGAACCGATTAGCAGTCTTGCAAGGAAGATTGCCTAGGGAAAAGGACGAAACCGTGATTAGCGAGGCATTCTCCTTAGCAAATCGATTAGCTCCGGGCTCCAAACTTACCGCACTTTTAGAAGGAAAGAGAAAGATACTAACAGTCTCAGGGATCGCACTTTCGCCTGAATATGTTTACGTTTTTCGGCCAGGGGGATTCTTGCCCGACGATAAACATTATGGCATCTTATGGATGAAGAAAGAAAGTGTAGAAGAGATCTTCGATATGAACGAAGCAGTAAACGATATTGTATTCGATTTTGCTCCCAATGCAAAGAAGAGCTCAGTGTTAAAGGAAGTAGATCTAAAGTTGAACATATATGGAGGACTAGGCTCTTACGATAGAGACAAACTTCCGTCCCATTCCTTTCTGAGAGATGAATTCAAACAATTAAGAACTACTGCATTCTCCATTCCGATGGTATTTTTGGGAGTAGCAGCCTTCCTGCTCCATATAGTCTCTTCCAGAATGATCTCCAAGCAGAGGGAACAGATCGCCACTCTAAAAGCGCTTGGATACGGGAACAGAAGTATCGCATTCCATTATTTAAAAATAATATTATTCGTCTGTATTCTAGGTTCAATTTTAGGGATCCTATTCGGATATTATTTAGGGACCCAGATGGTGGATCTATACGGGGACTATTATAGATTTCCTAACTTAAAATTCTTATTCGACCCTAGATTGGTGATCCAAGCGGTGTTGATCGGTATAATTTCAGGTATGGCGGGTTCTTTATTATCTATCCGAAAAGCCACTTCTCTCCAACCTGCCCAAGCAATGAGACCTCCTTCTCCGGAAAATTTTTCTAAAAGTTTCTTGGAGGAATATTGGAAGGATCTTCCTGTAATTTATAGGATCGCAATACGAAATCTGATCAGAAGGCCAGGAAGAACAGTTTTATTCGTATTAGGAGTTTCTTCTTCCGCAATGATCATGATCCTGGGTTTGTTTTCCAGGGATACGATGAATTCTATTATTAAAATACAATTCGAGGATCTGCAAAGGGATACGGTTACATTAAATTTTCAGAATGCGATTTCTTCCGATTCCATCTTTGACATAAAGAAGAAGGAAGGAGTCTTATTGGCGGAAGGATATAGATCCGTTCCTATCCGCATCCGTTACGGAAATTCCAGCAAAGAAATCGTTCTGACAGGAATGCCTAAAGGTTCATCTCTCAGAAGATTGATAAATGAAAGAGGACAAAACGTTCCTGTCCCGGAGGACGGGGTCTTGTTAAATTCCGGTTTAGCGGAAAAATTCGGAATCCATAAGGGAGATAAATTACAACTTGAAGTATTGGAAGGACAAAGGATCAAAACAGAAGTAGAAGTAACCGGGATCATTAACGAAATATTAGGACAAGGAGCCTACAAAGAGATCCAATCTCTAAACAGACTTTTAAGAGAAGGAGATCAGATAAATACGGTTGCACTTTGGACGGACTCCTCCAAAGAAGAATCCTTATTGAACGAATTAAAATCCTACCCTAAGATATCCGGAGTTTCTACCCGCAGCAAAACCTTAAAAATATTCTATGAATTGATGTCTAAAAGTGTATTAGCTACCTCTTTAATCATAATGATTTTTGCATGTATTATTTCCGTGGGAGTGGTTTATAATACCGCATTAATCTCTCTTTCCGAAAGAGCATTCGAATTAGGTAGTCTTAGGATCTTAGGTTTTACAAAAACGGAAGTTTTCATCATATTATCCGGAGAATTGACCATCGTAATCCTAGCCTCTTTACCTTTGGGATGTTTACTCGGCTATTTTTCAGGACACGCTATATTGAGCACCGTCGAAACGGAAGGGTTCAAGATACCGTTATTCATTGCTCCGAAAACGTACGTAATTTCCATCTTTACAGTATTGGTTACTTCTTTATTTAGTTTCTGGATACTTTACGTTAAAATAAAATCATTGGATCTGATCTCCGTATTAAAGGTAAGAGAATAAAATGCAACTTAAGGAAATCCTATTAAACTTATATTCCAACAAAATAGCCCGTATCTCCACTGCCTGTATTTTAGTTATCCTTGCTGGCTGGTGGATCTTCAGACCTAAACCTGTACAAGTTGATATTGGAAAGGTAGTAAAAGGAACTTACCAACAAATCGTGGAGGAGGAAGGTATCTCAAGGGTAAAGGAAAAATTCACCCTCTTCTCCCCAGTAAACGGCGTGCTACAAAGATTAGAAAAACATGTAGGTGAAAAAGTAGATAAAGGCGAAACAGTTGCAGTCGTACGTTGGGATTATGATAGAAAAATAAAGTCTCCCATCTCGGGAAGTATTCTATCCATCCAAAGAGAAAGTGAAGGTCCTATCTCTATGGGAGCACCGATCTTGGATATAGGAAATACTTCTTCTCTTGAAATCGTATGCGATATCCTTACGCAAGATAGTACTCATATTCATCCGGGAGATCCGGTCCTGATTGAAGGATGGGGAGGAGAACCTTTTCAGGGAAAAGTCAGATTGATAGAGCCGGCAGCATTCACTAAAATTTCATCCTTAGGCGTGGAAGAACAAAGAGTCAGGACTATTATAGATATAACCCCTCCTTCTCAGATGGGAGATTCTTTCCGGGTTCAAACCAAAATTATATCCTTTAGCAAAGATAACGTGCTGATCCTACCTACAGCGGCATTATTTCGAGAAGGAGAGAACTGGGCTGTTTTTAAAGTAGTGAAAGGTAAGGCACAGAAGACTAACGTTAAGATAGAAGCAAGAAGTGGAAAGTCTTCCCTCGTAACGGAGGGCTTACAAGAAGGAGAAGAAGTGGTTCTTTATCCTACGGAAGAAATACAGAACGGTAAAAGGGTCAAATAACTCAACTTTACCTATTCGGATTTTTTTATAAAAAAACTGAATATTTTGAAAAAAATTCATTGGTTCCCTAAAGTTTGACCGATACTTAGTACAGATATGCCTAGGGAGTAACCGCTTAGATGCGACATAAACTCTTTGGAAAATGAAGAATCGGGTTTATCTACCGATTTTTCCAAGAGTCGCCGGATACGCCGAAAGGAGGGTAAAGAACATGGACGTTCAACTTACGAATCTAGTCTCATCAGCAGAGAAACTTCTCCGCGACAAGAGATCTTCCGTTCCAGGAAAGACGGGAGTACCCTCGGAAGCCCAAAACGCAGCCGACAAAACCGAGTTCTCTAGCAGCTTAACCTCTAGATACTTGAAAGTTCAAGAAACCTTGGGGAACCTCCAAGAACAACTTTCTAAAGAACAAATGAAACTCGGAGTATTGAGCGAAGCTAAGAGCACACCTAAAGAGGAATTGATCAATGTCCTTTTTGGAGAAACTCCTTTGTTCAGAGAATTGGTAGAAAATCCAAATCAGGATCTAAACCAATTGAGAGAACAGGTCCAAGTGAAAAAGGACCAACTAATGGATTCTATACGCAAATACGAAGTGGAATCCGAAAATGTACTCTCCGTCGGAATGCTTAAGAACCCTGAAAATTTCCGGAAATCGATCGAAAACCTTTCCGGCAAAGATATTCAGATGAAGCAGCTATCCGAGAAAACGATAGAAAGACTGATCCAAGATTAAAAAGCTCTTGCGGGCCCGGATCTTAAAACGATGCTGTGGCTGCAATGGCGCTTAAACTCCGGATCTTATTAGTATTACTTCTTCCTCCATTGTATTTTTCTTTGGTCGCTCAGACCTCAGATCCATATCACTATATTCTAATCACATCAGGCGTGTTAAACGTTAGAGAGGCTCCCGAAAACGGAAAGATCATCTTTACGTTAAACAGGGGAAATAAGGTCAAAATCCTTCCGGACGAAACAAAGGGTCCAATTGATTGGGCTAAGATCAAATCCGAAGACGGTAGAACAGGTTTTGTTTCTAGAAAATATTTAGGGCTCACACCACCGGACACATTAGATGAATATAAACTGATTGGATTTGTTTGGTCCGGATATGATCCGAAGGATCTTCCAATTTTTGTTCCACTTGCATTCTTCAGTCCAAAAGGTTGGCAGGAAGCAAAAGACGAATACGAATTCGATTATAAATTCAGAAGTGGTGTGAATACTTCTCTTCCTTCTTTTTCATTATTAGAAGGAGACAAGGGTCCTTCCTTTTCCGCTGCCTCACCGACTACATACGGATGCCAAGAATTCCCTGCTTTAAAAGTAAAACCTGCAGGAGACATTAAGGCCAAGAAAGATTGGTTGGTATATTCTCCTGATCTAAAGCTGCAATCCATCCCACTCCAAGAATTACCTAAAACGGATGCCGATTATACTCTTTTCAAAAACTTAGCAGAAACAACTTGGAAGGCGAAAGGATATCCTGAAACGGAATGGCTTCATTCTACAATGGAAGAAGTGTATTCTTTCAAAAATAATAAAAAGGAAACCTTTATTTCAGGCAGGATCGCTTATCATAAAAAAGGCGCAGAAAGAAGATATCTTTACCTATTAGGGCGCAAGTTCGGAACGGACAGGATTTTGATCTCGTACGAAAAGTCCGAAAAACTTACGGAAGAATTAGGATTTTACGGCGGTTCCTATCATTTGATCGGAGTCATCTATAGAGAAGAAGACCCGGTGCCTATATTATTATTTACTGATATAGGTTACGACTCTTCCATTAAATCCTTATATGAATTAAAGAATGGGACCTTGCAGTTATTATTAAAAGGTGCAGGGGACGCCTGCTGAGATTTTTATACTCCCGCAGCTAATACAAACAGCGGGAGTCCGATTTTTCTTAAACTTGAGAAAGTGCCGCCACCGGATAATCAGTGTATCCTTTTTCGCCAGGGGTATAAAAGAGAGAAGCATCCGGCTCTGCAAGAGGAATACCCTTCTCTAATCTTTCCACTAAATCCGGATTTGAAATAAAGTTACGACCGAACGCGATCAAATCAGCATTTTTTTCTTTCAGATCGGAATTTGCACGTTCCGAGTCATAACCTCCCGAAAGAATATAAGTCCCGTTCGGATTTTCAGATTTATATGATTCTCTAATCAAAACAACTGTGGAATCTTTAGGTGCAGGAGCTCCCATAGAGGAATGGTTCACGATATGGATATAAACCAATCCCAATTTTCCGAAAGATATCGCAAGGTCTTTGTATTGTTCTTCTATTTCATTATGAATTTCTAAATCGTTAAATACACCGTATGGAGAAAGTCTGATCGCTACTTTATCTGCACCGATCGCTTCTACAACTGCGGTGGCAACTTCTACAGCAAATCTATTTCTTTTTTTCCAATCTCCGCCGTATTCGTCGGTTCTATGATTTGCACTTGGATGTAAAAATTGTTCTATCAAATATCCATTGGCTCCATGAAGTTCCACTCCATCAAATCCTGCTTTGATCGCGTTCTCTGCAGCATTTACATATTCTCGGATAGCAACTTGGATATCTTTTGAGTTCATTTCTCTAGGGGGAGAATAAGGTTGGTTTCCTTCAGCATCGGTCCAAACAGTTCCCTTCAATCCAATTGCAGAAGGTCCTACTAATTCAGCACCTTTGGGAAGATTGAGATGATTCCCTACTCTTCCGGAATGCATAAGTTGTACGAAGATCCTACCTTGCTTCGCATGCACTGCATCCGTTACCTTCTTCCAACCCTGAACTTGCTCTTCTGAAAAAATTCCAGGGATCCTGGCATATCCTAAACCATTGGGAGAAGGAGAAACACCCTCCGTAATTTGTAAACCGGCACCTGCCCTTTGAGAATAATATTCCGCCATCAAATCGTTTGGAATATTTCCAATCGCTCTGGATCTGGTCATTGGGGCCATAACAGTTCTATTTTTTAGCTTATTCTTTCCTAACGTATATTCTGTAAATAATAGGTTCATTTCTTTCCTCGGATCTTAGACAGGGAAATACTTTATGATTGAACCTTTTTTGTATAAACTAACGAGGAAAAGATAAGAAGAAGGTACGGAATTTCTCACCGACCTAAGTTCAGGAGATTGTTCGATCGAGACTAAGGACCGAGTAGATCCGTTGTGTCTTTATAGAATTGTTTCATTCTTTGGTAAGCAGTATCAGGAAGTTTTCTTTCCTGATCATTATTTAAATATTTTTTAACAGGCAATAATCGGAACTGCGCCTTAGATCCGGTCCTGTCTATATAAACCCAGACAGGTTCGTAATCTATATCAAAAATATTTAATTTATCGTTTTCTTTGGATAAGGAGAATTTTAGGATAAGACCTCCATCCACATAACGTCTATCTTGTCCGGAGATAAAATTACCCAAAGAATAAATATAAAATCTCTCTTTCGAGATCCCGAATTTATCTTTAATCGTTTTTTTACCGAATTTCTGGAGAGTGTGGGGATGTCCTCCCAGGACTATATCCGCTCCGGACGAAAATGCATGGTCGACCATTTCTACTTGGAAAGGATCCGGTTGGTGCAAATATTCAGTTCCGTAATGATACATTACGATAATTGCATCCGGTTTGGATTTTTTCGCCAGAGCAATATCTGCAGCGATCTGGTCCTTATCGATCAGATTAATCACTGTGCCGACAGGAATTTCCAAACCGTTGGTTCCATATGTATAATCCAAAAATGCAAGGTTCAGATTTCCTACAGGGACGAACAATATTCTGTTTTTCTCATATTCTTCTTTGTCCTTGTAAGTTCCTAAATGTTTCAGACCTAATTGGTCCAATACGGAAAGAGTTCTTACAACTCCCAACTTGCCTTTATCGCAGGAATGATTGTTTGCAGTGGAAAGTACATCGAAACCTATATCTTTGATCGCTTTTGCAAGAGAATCCGGAGCGCCGAATTGAGGATATCCAGTGTATTGTTTTGGATCTCCAGGAAGAGTGGTTTCTAAATTTCCAACTGCAAGATCCGCTTCGGTGATCGTAGAAGATACTTCTTGGAATACTTCGTCGAATTTCCAGCAGTCACATTCTTTATCGTAAGCTGTATCTATCTGGGTTTGATGAGACATGATATCCCCTACTGCTACAATTCGAACTGCATCAGTAGAAGAACCTGTCTTAACGTTCTGAGAAGAACAAGGGACCGCAAAAAATGCAATCCCTAAACAAAAGATACAGCTTCGGATCATTTTTTAGGTTCCGGAGGCAAGGCTTCTATTAAAGAAAATCCTTTTGAGATCGGTTTACGATTACGAAGAAGTATCGTTGTATATAGAACATTTTCCTTGGTCAGCCAAGTTTTCAGATTATCCAAAGATTGGATGTTATAATGAAAAGGAAACGCTACAGGAAACATTTCTCCATCCGGAAATCCATACACCTTCGCACCCTTTGTCACAGTGCGGATCACTATACTTTTAGAATCTCCATATAAATTCAGGAAGTTCTTTCGCATTCCTTCCGGGTATCTAAAGTATTCTTCTGCATTAGAAGTGTATAAAATACGGATTGGGATCTCTAATTCTTTAGCTTTTTCGGAAATAGAATTTATGGTTTTATCTCCCAATAAATTCCCATCAATTGCGATTATTTTTCCTTCTAAAACCAGATTTCTTAAGTAATCATAATCTTTTGTATCATTATGGAAAGAAGTAAACTCGGGATATACTTTAGAGATCTTATGTAAATCTCCCAAACGTTGAGGAACTGCTCCTTTTCTAAGAGCGATCTGATAAGACTTTAGAATTACTTGATATTCCGGATCATTCGAAAATCTTTTTTCAATAATAGGAAGGACATCATTCTTATTTTTAGGATCCCAAAGTTTTTCATACTCCGGATAAGTAGGAGAAATTTCTATAAAATGTAGATGAAGTCGATTAATAGAAACCGTTACCGGATCAAAATCGAAAAGATAAGCGAATTCACTTCTTGCCCAAGCGATCAAAGTTAAGTTCTGATCAGTTCCAACTCCCATATATCCGCCGCCTAAACCCACTACTCTGGATTTAAACAGGTCCAATCTTCTTTCATTAGAAGAAGGATAATGTTCTGCATGAAGATGACGATCTGCTGGCGGAGTATCGATTGCTGAAAGTTGTAGTCCTTCTCTAGTTAAAGAAGCTTTTCTGCCGAAAACAGAATGATCACCCTGGCCTTGGCCGGCAGAACAATCGATAAGATAGAAAACCGAACAAATGAATAAAACCGTTAAGAATAGATTCTTTTTATTTTTGTGTAAAACGACCGTATTAGGTCCTTTTTTTATCATGAAATCCTGCATCCCCTGGACACTAAATGCCCTTGCAGACAGAACTTATTAAACGGCTTTTATACGGGAAGAACTTTACGAATGGGGTCTCTTAAGAGATCGGCGAGAAAGACCTCGCCGAAAAAAGATGCAAATTATAGATACAATCCAAATCCAATGCTAGCCTTAGGACCTTGCATTTGTAAGGCATCTTCGATCTCAGTATATTTGAACCAATAATTAGTATATTCTGCCTCAAAAAAAGTATAAAGGGCCCCCATATTTACTTTTAGCCCCAAACGCCCGAATACTTTTCCTGCATAACAATTATGGGCACAACCTCCAAGTCCTAATCCTAACATAAAGTATGGATCTAAGGTTTTTCTAGGATTCATATGGAAATTTATCCCGAAGTCGAATGTGCTCGCATTCACACTCGATTTTTCCATGGCTTGAGTTGATAAGACGGATGAAACAGTATAAGCATCATACGGGATGGATCCGTTAACGACTCCTTGGAGCAAATATAAAGCGGCTGCATCATTTTTAGGAAAAGTCAATTGGACTATATCGGAAGATAATCCAAATACGAATCCGATTCTGTTCGGAGCATATTCTGCATAAAATCTAGTGCTATATACATCTCCTTTCGGAGCCGGCATAGGCTGGGACATCAAGTATAAGAGCGCCGGGTCAGCGTTTCCACTAAGGAGTAAACCAGGAAGAATATCTGCATTCGGGTTTCCGAACCATCCAAGGTTTTGAACGTTCGCGTTTCCATATCCAAATCCATATTGAATGGACCAGTTGCTGTTCTCTTGATTTCCCGATTCTCTATCAACTGCGCCCAAACTTGTTGTAGAAATTAGTACGCCAAGCATACATAACGCGCTGATTAGTTTTCCGATTGTATTTTTCATTCTTCCTCCAAGATAACTTTTCATATTAACATCCACAGTATATTATCACACTGCAGATATAAAGCTTATCCGAAATGGGAGAAGAAAAGACAACGTTAGGTGGAAACCCAACGATATTAGATTTATTTTCGTATATATTAGAAAGATTTTTACAAGAACCTTACCCCATTTTGGGTAAGGTTCTCTAAATTCAGGAGCTCGCATATAACTTCTTCAAATCAGCAGCTATATTCTTTTGCATTGCTTCGTTTGTCCCACCTCCAATGGAAAGTAAGATTGCATCTCTATGTAATCTTTCCACCGGGTATTCTCTACAATAACCGTAACCGCCCAGCACTTGGATTGCGTTTCTGGAAACTCTTTCCGCCATTTGGGTAGATACTAATTTTGCAGAAGCAGCTCCGAGCGAGTTTCGATTTTCAGGATGGATCTTAGAAGCAACATCATATACCAATGCTCTTGCGGCTTGGTAGTCCGCATAAGACTCTGCAAGCAACCTTTGGATCTGCCCGAATTCGATTAACTTCTTATCGAAAGCTTCTCTATGAAGGATAGAATATTCGCACATCACGTCTATACAACGTTTTGCAATCCCTAAAGATTGAGCAGCAAGAGTCACTCTTTCGATCTCTAGGTTTCTCATCATATGAGTCAAGGCGCCATCTTCTGCACCGATTAGATTTTCAGCAGGAACTTCCATGTTCTCAAAGATCAGCTGGGTAGTTGGAGAAGATCTCATTCCCATCTTCTCTTCTTTTTTGCCGAAACTGAATCCCGGATAAGAACTTTCTACAATGAAAGAAGTAGTTCTACGAGAATCCTTGCTAGTTTTTGCATATACCAAAAATACCTGTCCCACGATCCCGTTTGTGATAAACTGTTTTCTTCCGTTTAATACAAATTTGTCGCCTTTACGAGTAGCGACGGTCCCCATTCCAAGAACATCAGTTCCTGCTCCAGGTTCTGTCATTCCCATTCCGCCGATCCATTCTCCAGAGAGGACCTTAGGCATATATTTTGTCCTTTGGGAAGGATTCCCACTGTGAAAGAAATTATTTACGAAAAGTACTTCATGAGCTAAATATGATAGAGTAAATCCAGGATCATAGGCGGAAAATTCCTCGTGGATGATCACACTTGCCACAGGATCCAATCCCATTCCTCCGTCTTCTTGAGGAACTGTTACTCCGAAGATCCCTAATTCTGCTCCCAGTCGACGGAATAGATCCTTATTAAAAGATTCTTCGTCGTCATGATCCTTTGCTTGCTGATCCAAATTTTCTTTTGCGAAAGCACTTACATTCTCTCTCAAAGAAAGATGATCATCAGTTGGATTATATAGATCTATTTTTTTTTCTTGGATTCCCTTCATTCTAATGCCCTATTCAATTTCAACTTAAGTATTTTGGACCCGCTGTAAATTGCAACCGAGTTACTGGACTCAATTGTATTTAAAAAGACCTAAATCTTGATCTTCAAATACAAGCTTTACAATTCGAGGATAAGATAATATTTCGTATAGAGTAGGTAATGGCTTCCTTGGTAAATTTATTATTCTTTTTAGGCATTATCCTAAATACTTATTTTATATCAGCCATTCTTCATAAAAAAGGACTTTCACAACCCCTATCCAGAAACTCAGTATCCTTTACTCTCTCCATTTTAATAGTCGGCTCCATTTCTCTCCTACTAGTTTCCATTAAGTATTACAATATCCTTTCTGTTGTCTTGATCCAATTTTTGGTTTCCGGATCGTTTATCGGATACATCGTCTTTCATAAAATTGATCTCCGATTAAATCCAATCGCCGGTTGGAATAGTTCCAGAAGTATAATTCCAAAAATTATTCTATTCTTATTACTCCTGAGTGCAGGCGCGATGTATTCTCTTTTTCCGATCGAGTATATTAAAGGAGATAGAGACCATGGAGTGTATCTGGTTTTCGGAAGTACGATACAGAAAACAGGAGGACTAAATTTTGATGATCCCCGTTACCAAGATCTAACTCAGATTTTCGGGAATAATATAATTTACGGTTATCCCGCAATCCATTCGGACCATTCTCCTTCTTCTCCAATCGGTTCTCTTTCTCCTCGTTTCTTCCCGCTCTTCCCTATTTACTTAGCCTTATCTGCCGATCTATTCGGATTAGATGCAATGTTCCGAGTAAACACAATCTTCGGAGTATTATCGTTAATCTTTATATTTCTGATAGTGAAAAAATGGATAGGTCCTTGGGGAGCATTGATCGCGGTAGCTTTCTGCGCGTTTAACCCCGCACAGCTTTGGAATGTCAGAACTACCCTATCCGAACCATTGGGGCAATTGCTGATCCTATTCTCATCTTACTTTGCTCTTTATTTTTTCCGGAAGAATAATGGATGGATGTTCTTAGCAGGAGGTATTTTAGGCTTAAGCAGTTTTAATAGGATCGATAGTTTAATATATTTTCCTGCAATCGTGATCTTTGTGGCTTACTTATTACTCTTAAGAAAAAAATCTCTTTGGAAAGGATTTAACTTTCTATTCGGATATTCGGCGATTTCGATGTTGGGTCTTTTGTATGGATACATCAACTCCAAACCGTACATGATCGATCTTTGGAGAAGTAAACAATTGCTGAAACTAACTTTCTTGTGTGTCTTTTCTTCTATTTTATTATCCGGACTATTATTCTTCTCTAATTTAAAAATTGGAAAAAAAGCGATCGAATTGTTTAAGAATACGGTCCTCAAGAATAAAAAGGTTTTAAAGATATCAATCTTCTCCCTCGTGTTTCTCTTAATCATATTCGCTTATTTTATACAACCAGTGATCAGTAATTCAAAGACCATAACTGATCACCTTTACTTTAGAAAGAATGGTTTTATATTCTTCTTATTTTATGTTCCTCTTCTCCTTGTATTATTTGGTATAGGAGGCTACGATCTACTAGTATTCAGAAAACAATCTTCCGGGTCGCTGGTATTTCTAATATTAGGCTCCCTCCTCTCATTCGTATATTTTTATGATCCCAGTATCTTTCCCGATCATTACTGGGCATCCAGACGTTGGGTCTTGTTCCCGATCCCTTTTGTATGTATTATGGGAGTATTAGGGCTTTATTCTTTGCCTATCAAAAGACAAACTATTAAGTTCACTCTAATCGCGATTGTCTTTGTAGGTTGTATGTACGATCTATATAAAAGAGATAGATTGATCTTATTTGAAAGAATGTTGTCTGGTTATTCAGAAGAATTCGAAAGATTATCAATATCCCTTCCAAAAGAAAGAGCAATTTATTTTACTAAAAAAGAAGATCTCGCGAGCCCACTTCGTTATCTAAGCGGAAGAGATACCTATCTCATCCACAAGACCCGTCCTTTTTTAGAGAAAGCAAACCGATTGATCGAAGCCGGTTGGAATGTATACCTAATTGATGAGGATGCTAATCTGGAAGACCAATCAGTTACTTTAGAAAAAGTAGATAAAATAAGTTTAGAAGGAAATTTTCCAATAGAAACCGTAAATCGATATCCTGATACGCTTATACACAAAGGAACCTTCTTACAAATTTATAAAGTAGGGATAAACCCTAAAGCTCCTACTCAGGTGAAAAAAATAACTTCAATAGACCCTGGCCAATTCACATACATATTAACAACCCTTAGATCGGAACGTAAAAACCAATCGAACCTTTACGAAGAAGTAAAAGCCTACGATTATTATATTCCGAAAGATCCCAAAGGAAAGTTTCGAGTAGAATTCGAAGGAGAGGCCCTGAGCCAAGCGACTTTCAGTGTGACTGCTAATGAATCTTCCTCTGTAATCTTTCCCGAATCCTCAGGAATTGGGAATGATAAAAAGATGAGCATCGAATTCTCTGTAGAAAATCCGGAAACAGACGATGTAATGATCAGGTTCCGCACTCAAAAAAACAAACAAGTAATTCTAAAATCCCTGCAATTATCTAGAATTCCCTAAATGAGGATAAATATGCCGTATTCTGTCGTATTAACTTTAGTTTGCCTTCTCGCTTTGGTTCTCGCGATCCGCAATCTAGGAAAGTTTCCCAAAAGTTTAGAAGAGATCCGCTCGGAAATCGAGGCCTCATTCGCTACCCCGTTTAGCGGAAAGTCTTGGATCTGGTTTTTATTTCTGATCAGCTTTTTCCTTTTACCGTTTTTCTGGGGCTTAACCTTCTTCCTTAAATCCGATGCAAATGTGTTGGTTATCATTCTAGGATTATTTTGGATCTATTTTTGGAGCAGAACACTCATTCTGTTTCGATAGGCGAGATTTCCGGAATACGTGCAAAAAAGTAGTTTGCATTCAAGCTTTTCAGAAATTTCGTGTTTATAGCCCTATTTATTTGGAGAACGTAAGTTCATGAAGATCATCGTTTTAGTGAAACAGGTGCCTGACACCGAAACGAATATCAAAGTCGGGGACAAGTCCATCAATGAAGCCGGAATTAAATGGATTATCTCTCCGTACGACGAATTCGCAATTGAAGAAGGACTTAGATTACGCGAGAAAAATGGTGGAGAGGTTATTGCAGTCTCTCTAGGACCAGATCGCGTTCAAGAGTCTTTACGCCAAGCATACGCAATGGGAGCGGACCGTGCCGTTCAGATCAAAGTGGACAATTACGTTCCTTTCGACACCGTTTTAACCGCAGAATTGATCGCAAACTTCGCGAAAGCTGAAAATGCAGACATCATCATCGGCGGACGCCAATCTATCGATAGCGATAGTTCCCAAGTAGTGATCCAAGTTGCAGAAGGACTCGGAATCGCTCATATTTCTTTCGCAGTTAGTTTAGAGATCAGCGGAACTTCCGTAAAAGCTACTAAAGAGGTAGAAGGTGGAACACAAGTTGTAGAAACCAGTCTACCAGTAGCAATCACTGCTCAAAAAGGATTAAACGAACCTCGTTATCCTAACTTAAAAGGTTTGATGGCTGCTAAGAAGAAGCCTATCGAAACTAAAACGCCTGCAGATTTAGGAAATCCTGCAAGCAAGATTGAAGTAGTGGGCCTGGAGCCACCTCCACCTCGTATTCCTGGTCGCAAGTTAGAAGCGGCTGATGCGAAAGGTTACGCTGAACAATTAGTAAAAGCTCTTCGCGAAGAAGCTAAGGTTATCTAAGGAGAACACCCGTGAGCAACGTTTTAATCGTAGGCGAACTCAAAAACGGAGAACTCAAAAAGATCTCCAAAGAAATCACTTCCGCTGGCCGCAAGATTGCGGACGCACTCGGAGGAAAAGTTACCGCTCTTCTCATCGGATCCGGAGTTGAAAAATTCGCAGGGGATCTAGGAGCAGTCGGAGCAGACAGCATAGTTACCGTAAATGCTGGAGACTTCAACGCAGAAACTTGGGCGAATTTAGTAGCCGGAGTTATTAAGGATAAAAATCCTTCTGTAGTTTTAGTTCCTCACACTTCTCAAGGAAAAGATTATTCTCCAAGAGTAGCTGTAAAAGTAGGAGCGGGAATCATAGCGGACGCAGTAGGTCTTTCAGTAGACGGCGGAAAAGTAGTAGCTAAGAAGCCAATCTATTCCGGAAAAGCATACGGTAATTTCAAAGTTACCAGCCCAATCGCTATCTTCACTGTTCGTCCAAACTCTCAAGAAGTAGTACAAAAAGCTGGAGCAGGAGCTGCTGAAGCTGCAAGTCCATCCGCAGGAGACGCGAAAGTTAAAATCGTATCTTCCGATCTAAGCGGCGGAAACAAAGTTCAGTTGGCAGAAGCTTCTATCATCGTATCCGGCGGACGCGGAATTAAAGGACCTGAAAACTGGCCTGTTATCCAAGGTTTGGCGGACGTTTTAGGCGCAGCTTTAGGAGCGTCCCGTGCTGCGGTCGATGCAGGCTGGATTTCTCATAGCCATCAAGTGGGTCAAACTGGTAAAACCGTTTCCCCGAACTGCTATATCGCATGCGGAATTTCCGGAGCGATCCAGCATTTGGCCGGAATGGGTTCCTCCAAGTATATCGTGGCTATCAATAAGGACGGAGACGCTCCAATCTTTAAAGTAGCTACCTACGGAGTCGTAGGGGACCTTTTTGAAGTCGTACCGGCTCTGACCGACGAGTTTAAAAAAGTACTTGGATAATTTCGTCTAATGAAGCCATAGTAGGAACGATTATGGCTTCATCCAAGGGTATATTATCCTTTTTGGGTGCCGCAGCTCTACTGGTCTGCGGCACTTCTATTTTATCCGATCCTGGCAAGGAAAGGTTAAACGGTGTCATCGGAAAGATGGCCGAAATTTCCAGTTTTCGGGCGAGTATTACGATCAATAACGAACTCACCGGAACTCTTTCTTACCAAAGACCAAATCATATACATGTAAAATTTTCCGACGGAAGGGTTATCGCCTCCAACGGACGTTACCTTTGGTTTTATTCCCCTTCGAGAGGAATTGTAGGCAAGCAAGACGTAAAAGGTATGACCGGTGGAATGGCCGGTCTTCTTTCGGGATACGAAGAAGTAACTCCAGTGGGAGGTTCACTTCGACTAAAATCCGCGACAAGGACTTACGAAGAGATCGTAGTCACCTTAGGTCCGGATAATACTCCTCGTTCCCTCAGAATGAAGAGCAGATCCACCGGAGAATACACCTCCGTAAGTTTTTCCGGAGTCCAAACCGGTATAGGTTTACCTGCGTCTCTCTTCAATTTCGGAGCACCTTCCAACGCGCAAATTGTGGAGAACCCGCTTAACGAGAGGGAATAAGTTTGTCTACTTCTCGCACAGACGCCCATAAGGTCTTCGCAGACCTCTATCGAAAGACACGTTCTCCGGAACATCAACAGAAGATAGACGAAGTCATACAAAAATCGAACGATATATTTATACGTATCGACTTGATGAAAAAAGTCGACGAAGAGTTCGAGCAGAAGAAAAAAGAAGAGTCAGGCAAAAAACCTGAGGAAGAGGACAAGTCTTCTAAATCTTCTCAGTCTTCTTCCGCTTCTTCCAAAACAGCACCTAAACCGGTAAAGAAAACACAAGATGCCGGACCTGGTTTAGGATTCCTCGCAAACCTTTTCGGTGGAAATGCAAACATTACAAAATTTGCAAAGGACACCGGAACCGTAGAGGTAGGTTTCTTAGGAAGAAATTCGAAGATCGCTCCTTCCGTAGAAAGATTATTCAAAGCATTAAAAGAAGATCAGATCATCTCCACATTACAGGCGCTTAGACTTGCAGAAAGCCAAGGTTGGAGACATTGGAGACCTTTGGTTTATAATGTGGTCTTGAATTTTAATAAATTCTTTAATAACTTTATCTCTTTAGATTCACTCTTTATAGATGAAATTTCTCCTGAGATCTTTTTGAACAGATCTTTGAAGATGCAGATGTATTATGCACGTCATCTTTCCAGGAGCGACGCTAGAGACATTATCCTAGGCCATGTTCCTGAATTAGTGAAGAAGGACGAAAAATTATCCGTAAAACTTCCTTCTATCATATCCGGATTGAATTACGGATTAAATCTGGAAAACGGAAGGCCCAAACTTACGGACGCGATCCGCGCATTCTACGTTGTCTCCAACAAAAAGGTGATCAGTTGGGAAGAAATATTAGATTCTTTAAATGTTCCTCCGATCAACGAGACCAAATTCCAAGGATCTCCAGACATCACCAAAGAAGTTGAAACAACATTGATCAAATTATCAGACGATATTTTGACCAGAATGAATAAGAAAGAAGAGCTGCACGGTCTAAGACAACGTTATTTCAAAATAGACGATAACGGAAAGATCTCTTTCGACTTCTTGAACGGTGTGGTGGACGATTATTTTGCCCATCATATGCCGGAGAACATGAACTCAGCTGCATTCAAGTCCTCTTACAAAGGAATGCCTCATAAGCTGATCCATATACTTCTCCGCGACTTTCAATCTTGTTACACCCCTATTTTAGAAGGAACAGTTAAGATAGGGACCAAAAACCATAATAGAGACGTTTTGGTAACACAACCGGGTTTATTTAAAGCTGAAATCGAAGAGATCAATAATCTTCTCAGACAATTGGATGCATTCAATAAGAAGTATCCAAGCTTTCAGTATACCTTCTCCAATTTTAACCAAAACACTTCAGGTGGATCCGTAGAAGACCAGATTACGGTAAACTTATTAAGATTACTTTCAGAAGCTTCCGCTTTTATGGGAAAATTCGCGGAGAAGATCAACGTATTGGTTGAGAACCATTTATTGGCAAAAGATTATGAAGCCAAAGGACAGCTGAACGAAAGAGTTTTAGCTTCTAAAGAAAAAGTATTAGAAGAAGTGAAAGTGCTTCACCGATTTATACCATATTATGATTCTACGATGGTTTCCGGAAACCGTTTGAACGGTAAAACTTTGGAATATGTTTTTGTGGATATGGCTCAGTTATTATTTAACTACGCGGTCATCTATAAAGACAAGTTTACTGTAAATAAACTAACCGCTCACAGAAAGTTGGATGCGGAACTCAGTGCATTAAAAGCAGAGTATGAACGCCTTTCCGGAAAAACTTTCGATGATCCGCAAAACCGATTCGCTTCCTCGGAGGAACAATGAGGATATTGACCGGGGTACAACCTTCTGGTAAATTACATTTAGGAAATTACTTCTCAGTTATACGCAAGTTAGTCGATTACCAAAACAAGTCCGATCTATTCTGTTTTGTGGCTGATTTGCACGCTTTAACTACTTTTAGTTCTGCAAAAAACCAAACAGAAAATACTTATGATGCTGTTTGTGATTTTTTAGCATTAGGGATCGACCCGGATAAATGTGCATTCTGGATACAATCAGAAGTTCCTGAAGTCACTGAACTTACTTGGTATCTGAGTATGTCCATCACAGTTCCTAAACTGGAATTAGCTCATTCTTATAAGGATAAGGTTGCAAAGGGAATCGTTCCAAGTGGAGGACTTTTCTTTTATCCTGTGTTAATGGCTGCGGACATTCTTGCATTTAATAGTGATAAGGTGCCTGTAGGAAAAGACCAAAAACAACATTTAGAATATGCAAGAGATATTGCGGAGAAGTTTAACTCCCAATATGGAGAAACCTTCAAACTTCCTGAACCTGAAATAGACGAAGAGACTGCAATCGTACCGGGAGTAGACGGAGCGAAAATGTCCAAGTCTTACGGAAATACGATTAACTTTTTTGATGATGAGAAGAAGTTAAAAAAATCGGTAATGGGTATCTTAACTGATTCCGCAGGAGTAGATGAAGCGAAGGATTATGAGAAAAGTATAATATACTCCATCCATTCCCTTTTCTTAGATGAGTCCGGTAAAAAAGATCTACAAGCCAGATTTACGAATCCAGGAACAGGGTATGGGGATCTTAAAAAAGCATTATTAGAAACTGTCTTAGACTATTTCGGTCCATACAGAAAAGAAAGAGAGAAGATTGCCACTGATCCTACTTACGTAAGATCCGTAATGAAAAAAGGATCCGATAAAGCAAGGGCAGCTTCTTCTCAAATCTTAGATAATGTAAGAGGAAAACTCGGTATCGGTATCTCGAAAGTTTCGGTTTAATATCAAAATTCGGTGCGGAATGAGAATTCCGCGCACAGTCCTAATTTTCCATAACAGGTATTCGTATGGGCGAATACTTGGAACAAAACTACCAGGACTGGATCCCCTCCTCCTTATTTTCCTATATTGTTCTTGGGCTTCTATCCGGCTTATTCTTAGATATTTTCTTTCCGGATCTCGCCCTAATTTGGACAGCAATACATTCAATTAGTATAATATTCTTTTCCTTTTTATTCTTCAGCAAAAAGGCCCCATACTTTTCCTGGGGAGTAATTCTATTTTTTATTTTAGCGATCTGCGGTTATACCAAAAGAACCGCTCCTTTTTTAGAAAAATCCGCTTCTTGGAAAAAAGAATTCTCTCAAAAAATCAACCAAACCTTAGATAGAGCAGAAATACAAGGCAGAGCCAGAGAAATCTCCTTAGGTTTAGTTTTAGGAGATGCAAAAAGTTTAGATAAGGAATTTAAGAAGAATGCTAAAGAAGGCGGAATTTTACATTTATTCGCGGCCTCAGGCTTACATTTAGGAATTTTAATCGGATGTATGTTCGCTGTCCTAAAACGAATTCCTTTTTTAGGTTATCATATTCCTAGAATACTTCCTGTATTATTCGGACTATTATACTTGGTCAGCTTAGGTTTTCCAATCTCGCTCGCAAGAGCTTGGATATTTTCTGCATGGATACTTTTACAATCTTTGTTTTTTAGAAAATCTAGACCGGTGGATCTATTGATCTCTTCTGCCGGACTTGTATATCTTTGGGATCCTGTTCGTTCCTTTGGAGTTTCTTTTTTACTTTCTTTCGGCGCAGTTTCAGGCATTCTACTATTACTACCTTGTTTCAAAAAATGCCTTCCCCAAGCTTCAGAAGATAAAACGATCTTAGCTAGGTTTGTCGGATTTTGGAGAGAAAATCTTTTAGTTTCTTTATCCGCGGGGATAGGGACCTTACCGTCCTTGATTTACTTTTTCGGATATTATAGTTTTGGATCGCTGGGATTAAATCTGATCTTAGTCCCAATTTGCGGGATATTGCTTCCCCTATTATATTTTTCTTTGGTATTGGAATCAATATATCTCTACTTATTTGCACAACCCGTATGGAAGATCGTTTTATTCCTCTTGGAAATTTTAGAAAAAGCCACTCTTTACTGGGGAGAATCCAATTGGAATTGGGTGCATCATTATAGAGGAAATACGAAATTTTTCGGATTAGGGATCTGGATCTTATTCTTATTCTTCTTATTCCTTTGGAAATTAATTCCTTCTAAAAAAATGGAAAATTCTACATTAGATCTTTCTAATTCTGTAATTGATAAAACACTTAGAACTGCTCTCTTCAAAAATATATGGATACTGGGATTTTGTATATGTTGTGGTTTCCAATTCTTATTAGCAAACTCTTCCACTTGGATCCAACTGCCGGATGTATTTTTTGGAGATCAATTCACCTTCTTCCTTCAAGAAAAGAACAGATTGATCCTCGCAGGAAAATGTAAGTATAGTTCCAAAATTTTATACAAATCGTTGGGAAAAGATCCGGAAAGATTCTGTGGAAATTCTAAAACCGTTCACGAGATCTATATAGAACATGAGTCTTGCCTGGATTGGGTCTCGGAATGTTTAAAAAGAAACCAGAATCTATCTCTAAAATACGGGGGAAAAGAAAAACCAAAGATCGCCGGTTTCGAAAATTGGATCTTAATTCCTAAATTAGGGGAATTCCATCTACCGGATCCGGACCAAAAGCTAATACGATTCGAAGTAGGAAAAGATTCTCTCCAAACTCTCTTAAACCGTACCCAAAAAGGAGAAGGGATCATACTGATCCTTCCAAGATTTCGGATCAAGGAAGATCCAAGAGAATGGAATCGATTTAGAAAACAGCTTGGAATCGCTCCCGGTTGGAAGTTTATTGGAAGTGATGAGCTCCCCGGAATACCCGTTTTATAAACCAAATGTCATCCGGGAATTTTTGTCAGAAAGATCTTCTGCTCCTCTCAAAAAATGGGGACAAAACTTTCTAATTGATCCAAACGCTGTGAAAACTTTGTTCTCTAGTGCTGCACCCGAACTTCTGCAAAAATCAGAACTGATCTTGGAAATCGGCCCGGGTCTTGGAGCACTTTCTCATATACTCTATGGATTGGGGAAAAAGCTGAGATTATATGAGATCGACCCGGTATATTATAAATGGCTAAATGAGTTTCTTCCCGGAACTGAAATCATTCTAGGAGATGCAAGAGATACTCTCTTAGACCAAGAGAATAGAAGCTGTTTTCTATTCGGTAACCTTCCCTATTATATCACTTCCGAACTTATTATTCTTTCTTTAGAAAAACTTCCGAATTTGCAAGGTGCAGTCTTCCTGGTCCAAAAAGAATTCGCTCAAAGGATCACTAAAGAAATTTCTTCTTTATCAATTTATGCAGGAGCATACGGAAAATTCCAAAGTAAAAAGACGATCAAGGCCGGATGTTTTTATCCGTCTCCCAATGTGGATTCAAGTGTTCTAACATTTGTTTCAGATAAAAGATTTTCCAAAAAAATCTCTTACCAAGTTTTAGAAATTTTATGCAGAACCTTGTTTTGGGGAAAAAGAAAAAAAATAGGTTCTTCTATCAAAGAAGCTCCATTCAATTCTTTTTATCCGAATGGGCTTACTCTTCCAATCTCAGAAGAGAATTTAAGATCTAAATTAAAAGAATGTATAGAGTCAGCAGGAATTTCCTTAGATAAAAGACCGGAAGAACTAAAAGCAGAAGACTTTTATAAGATTGTGGACCTTTTCCAGATCGATTAAAAAGAGCAGAGGATATCTCCTCTGCTCTCTCAAAACTAACGATACCTTTCTCGGTCTCGCTGTTGTTGCATTCTTTTTTGTTCTTTGTGGATGGATTTCCACTTCGCTTTTTGTTCTCTAAATTCAACTGAATTCGGAGCACTCAAATTCGCAGTTCTTTCTAATTCTCTTTTGAGTTTCAGATAACTTTTGAATCTTTCTTCCGAAATTTTTCCTAACTCGATCGCAAGTTTTACCCCACAATCAGGTTCACTGATATGAGAACAATCTTGGAATTTACAATCAGAAGAAGCTTCGAAGATCTCAGGAAAGGTTTCTTCCAAACCTGAACCGTCGGACCAAAGTTGGATTTCCCTCATACCTGGAGTATCCAAGATCCAAGCACCTGAATCCAAACGGAACATCCATCTATTTGTGGTGGTATGTCTTCCTTTTGAATCAGATTCTCTGACTTCGTTAACTGATCTGATCTTTTCTCCGATCAATAAATTGAGAAGAGAAGATTTACCTACTCCAGAAGATCCTATAAAAGCGGAAGTAGATCCGTCCTTCCAAAACATTTCCAGTTCTTCCAAACCTTCTTGTTTATGATTGGAAACGGAGAACACTTCAACACCGGGACAAGATTTTCGAACGATGTCGATCTTCTCCCTTAGTTCTTCTTCTTTGCCCGAATACAAATCTTTCTTTGTAAGTACTACAACCGGTGTAGCCTTACTTTCCCAGATTTGGATCAGAGTTCTTTCCAATCTTCTTGGTTGAAAGTCACCATCTAAACCATGTAGAAGAAAAATTCGATCCATGTTTGCACAGATAGGATCCGGTTTTAAAGTTTCTCCTTTCACTTTTCGAACGAGTAGACTTCTTCTAGGAAGAACCTTATGGATTAGATATTCTTCTCCGCTTAATTTAGTAACGAGAACCCAATCTCCTGCAACTGGTAGATCCAAACTAGAACCCGCATTAAAGCGAAGTGCACCGGTTAACATTCCGGTACCTTCTTCTTTTAAACTTCCTAGTTCGAGTCGGAACTCTTGTCCTTGCTCTCCGATAATCCTTGCAGAAACCGGATCGGAGACACCTAGGTCCTCTGAAATTTTAATAAATTCTTTTTCTCTATCCGCATCCCATACGGATAAATTCAAAGATGGTTTTTGATCCATTTATTTTGCCCAAACCTATATGCATAGGTAGTCAATAAGACTAATTAATGTAACTCCCTCGTGATACGAGGGTCCTTTGAGGAAAAGGTTGTAAACAATCAGGCAATCATATGCAAACTTACTTTTAGACTTTCGGGCCTAAGTAGAGTTGTAAAGTTTTTTTTGAGAAGAAAAAGGTCAGGTAGAATATTTCTGGAAGGCTTTATATTCTTCTATAACCTTCTTACCGAACTCCAACCATTCCTCGTCTTTTTTAAAACCGAAATGTTGAAGAACTTCCCAGTGAATTGCAGCCGGATCCGCTTTCCCATCCAGACATTCTATGATCCAATCGGATAAGTAGACCGCAAATACAACGTCTCTGGATTCTTTTTTGGCCATCAATGGTCTATGATGGTATTCCGCAGCAACCTTGATAGTATCTGAGAAATTCCATTTTTCACAGATCATACCCCCTAAGGAAGTATGAGTAATTCCAAGTGCAGCTTCTTCCAATCCAAGAGTAGAAGGTAAAAGTTTTTTTCCGGAGATATCGGCCAATTTTGCGATCGTATCTCCCTCTAAAGAAAGTAAAAGTACAAGTCCTATATTATGAAGAAGAGCGGCACAGACCAGATTGGTTAGGAATGTTTTTTTCCAGCCCATTCTTTCTCCAAGCCTTCTGCAAATATAAGCCGAAAGACTGGACATTTCCCAAATATGTTCAAACTCTTTGTATCTCTCTTCCAGGATCTTCTTGGTTCCAAGACTCAAAAGAATATTATTTAATTCTGATAGACCGATCAACTTGATCGCATCTTCTAAAGTTTCTACTTTTCTTCCTTGTGCAAAAGAAGCTGAGTTTGCGAGTTTTAGGATATTGGTAGATAAGGAAACGTCTCTCCCGACTTGTTCCGTAATCTGCTGGATAGAAGAATCGGGCTTATTGATCAGACTCATGATCTGATTTAAGTTTTCAGGGAATGTAGGAAGTTTATCTATCTCCGCGATAATTTCAACGGTCCGTTGGTACGAAACGTTTCGATGTTTGAAATCCAATGGAATTTTAATATAAGCGGAAGTGATCCCACCTTCCGCCTTTAATTTGTAAGAGTCGGCTGCTATTCCTTCATTTTTTAGCATCAAAAGGGACATTGCAAGTCCAAGGCCTGCGCCTTCAGAATCATCCGCATGATCTGCAAAAACTTCGCCCAAATCGTTGTATTCTTTGCTCTTTCCGATCCTGTTCTCCACACGTTTCAATTCTTCCGCAATAATGGGTGCGTTATTCGATACTCTTATTAGGAAGCTGGTTCGATTGAAAGCGAGGGTGATCAAACAATGGAATTTCACTTTTTCCAATAAGGCTGCGTATCTTTCCTTATCTTTGATCATTTCCTTTTTAAAATTCGCCATCCCTCTCACATAGTCGTCGGGATTGGAAATGTTCAGATTATTTTCTGCGAAGAAGATACGTTTGGAATTTGCCTTAACGGCGTTCATCGCACTTTCTCTCAAGATAGAAAAAACGGATTCTTTTAGAGTGATCGCATCCAAATAGACCAGGTACCTGTCCAGGAGGATGCTAAGTAATTTATCCACACTTTTGTTCAAAGTGGTAAACCGAATATAGAGAGGATTTAGCTTTTCAATACGTTCGTTTACGTTACGAACGCTAAGATAGTATCCTTCCTTTTCGAAATGGTACCAGTTTATATTCATTTTCGCTCGGCGGAAGGGCCTGCTATATCCTACTGCTGAGCAGGTTTTGTCAACCCTAGATTAAATTCCCCGAATCCCTTAGGGCCTAAATCTCTTTGTGCCGAGTACTCAACCATAGAGTGGATTTTAAAATTACGATCCATGCTCCTACTTGGACGAATGAATAAGGTCCGTAGAAATTTTTAGGATCAGCCTTCCCCAAAAAAAGAGCGAAAGAATGATAAAAAACAGTCCCGACCTGGGGCAGAACCCAGTAGATCGTTTTTAGAACGAATTTTTTGATATCACTCGCTTCCGCAGACATATCGATATTTTGGTTATAAGCTACGAAATCCAAAATGCAGCTGAAAAGTATAAGACCGAGAGAACTTACGATCGCGAGGGATTGGTTCGAGAATAGAGTTACCAAAAGAACCAATAGAACAAAAAACGAATACACCAACATCATTGTTCCCTGATACCAAAGGAACTCCCAAGGAATTTCCAATGAGAACCAAGAGCTGATCCCGAAAGCCAGAAGTACGAAAATCACAACGCATATAAGCAGCGCGAGCCCCTTACTTCCTACATAAGCATACGGATCCACAGGGCGACTTAACCAAAGAGTATGGACCTGAGAGTCCATGTCTTGGCGGAGAAGGTCCGAAGTCAGAATTACCAAAAAGACCAAACTCCAAAAAGAAGTCAGAATAAAATACATATAAGAAGAAACACCATGACTGGTCTCTCCTCCTACGGAAGTAGTGCAGGTCCATTCCCCCAAAAGGAAAAATCCAAGTAGGGAAAAATAAAAGAATATTGCCTTACGCCTTATAATTTGGACGAACGTTAGCCGAAGTAGGGTGCCTATCTGACGGAACGCGGAGGATATAAAAAATTTGAAATCAGTTTGAGAGCTCAATTTGATCCTCCATTCTCGGAACCTTGCGTAAGCCTGAAGAATACATCCTCTAAAGATTCAGTCTTTCTTTCGTATAGGAAAATTTCCGCACCCTTCTCCACTAAGATCGCAGGAAGTTTTTTCAGATCCACTTCCGGCTTAGGACGAATTTCCCAGATCTTTCCGTCTTTCTTATACTCCAAAGAGATCTCTTCCAGATAAGATTCAGGTGCTGACTCCAAACGAATACGTATCCTATCTTTGCCTTGTTTTAATTCGTCCAGCTTGCCCTGGGCCATTAGATTTCCTTTATGAAGGATACCAATCTCAGTACAGATCTGTTCTACTTCTAACAAACGATGAGAGTTGATGAGGATGGTGACTCCTCTCTTCTTGTTCTCTTCTAAAATTAATTCTCTGAATTCTTTATAACCCGCAGGATCTAAACCTGTGCCGGGCTCATCTAAAAGCAAAAGTTCAGGCTCTGCACCAAGTGCATTGGCAAGCCCCAATCTTTGTAGCATGCCCTTAGAGTATGTGGAAATTTTTCGATCAGCAGCTTCTGCCAATCCTAACTTTTCTAAGAACTCAACGGTTTTCTTTTTTGCAACGGAAGAAGGTATCAATGCGAGTTTGAAACTTGCTTCTAAAAATTCTCTCCCACTCAAATAAGTAGGGACCGCCATTCTTTCCGGAAGATAACCTATCTTAGTTCGTGCAAGCGGAGAAGGTTCCAAACCCAAAACTTTACAGTGACCTTCGGTCTGTTTGGAGAAGCCAAGAAGGATACGGACCAAAGTAGTTTTACCTGCTCCGTTCTGGCCGAGTAGACCGAAAATCCCACCTTGCGGAATTTTCAGATCAATTCCTTGTAATGCTTTTACTTTCGGATAAAATTTGCGTAAGTGCTCTATTTCAATTGCAAATTGAGGCATTCAAAAATCCTTAGACCAAGTGCCGGAGACAATAGTTCCATTGCTTCTCGAAGCAATTCTTTTTATTAGAACGCGTACGCACAATTCTACATTTATTCTATGAAGATCATCATAGCCAGACATGGGGAAGCCGATCCCAATTCAGAAGACGGCAAAGATTCCTCCAGGGTTCTAACTCCCAAAGGGATCACAGATATAGAAAAAATGGGCCGGTTCTTTCAGACCGGATTTAAGATCAAAAAGATCTACCATAGCCCTTACGTACGCACAAAAGCCACTGCGGAAATTTATTCCAAAATCCTAAAGCCTGAATTGGAAACTGAATCTGCGGAGTATCTTCTTCCGGGAGAAGATTATTTTAGGATCTGTCCTCTTCTTAAAGATAATTCAAACTCGGATGCGATCCTTTTAGTAGGTCATAGCCCTGATGTGAGCGTATTCGCAGAAACTCTTTTGGGAATTTCAGGAGTAGGAAAATCTTTTCTATTCACTCCCGGTTCCGCACTTGCAGTCAATATTCCTCGCGAGAAATTCCAAGGAGGACAGATCATTTGGTTTGTATCTCCTGATTTCCTTTGTTGATCTTCTCATAATAGCCAAAGATCTGTTTTCAAAAACCGGTTTACATTGGGATCTGCTCTGAAAGATCATACAACTGAGGACCGGGGTGTAGCGCAGTGGTAGCGCACTTCTCTGGGGGGGAAGGGGTCGCTGGTTCAAGTCCAGTCACTCCGAAAGTCCTCTTTTTAAACTCTCTTTATTCCAAACTCGGAACCTTACATCCCACTAATTCATAAAATCTGTTGATCGTTCCTGTTCTAGATCCTGATTTGTTTCTGTTTAAGATGGTATAGAGAATATAATCGTTTTGCGATTTGACCAAAGCACCTTGAAACCAAAAACTTCCTTCCCAAGAGCCGGTCTTTCCATACACGTTAGCCGATTTATCTACACATTCTGACCAAAAAAGGGTCTTTTTCCATTCTTCCATAATATCCTTAGGCAGCCCATAACCATTCTCAAAAATTTTGGACCAAGAAGAATGTACACTTTTAGGAGTTAATCTGATCCTTCCTCCATGTTTTAAACTTGCAAGATCGATCCACCAATCTCGGACCTTAGGATCCAATTTAGAATTCCCTAAATAACCGATTTTACCTAAGGTAATGTCCAATTTGTCTTTTCCTAATTTAGGAAAGACTTTTTCAAAATAATCATTGGAAGAATAAAACAATGCATCTCTTAAATTCAAAAGTCTGGGCGAATTAGGAATATGTTTGTCTGCACATTCTATCTTTTCATCCGGATCAATGATTTGATTCTCAAGCAAAGACAGGACCAAATATGTTTTAAAGGTAGAAGCAGGAGAATATTCCTTTTTTAGGAATTCAGATTCACCATAGACCTTTTCCGATCTGGGTTTACCGGAACTTACCTCAGTTATAAGGATCAACTCTTCTGAGTTAGTCGTTATAGTTTTGGAAGAAAAATTTTGGGAATATAATGGAGTTAGAAGAAAAAGAAAAGAGAGTTGAAAGAGTAAAAAGCGGCCTTGAGCGGAATTCTTTCCCACTGAAAATCGAAACATGATCGTTTCCTATTCCAGGGGAAAAATCCGCCCATCATTTCTTTAAAAATTGTTTTAAGATATTCTCACGAATTTCTTCAATTTTAACGATTCCCCAAGCCAGAGGAACTTTGAATTTCAACGCGTTATCGCTCAGGTCTTTTTCTCCCTGTGCTTTTAGCTCGTCGAATCTCTGTTCCACCTTCTCCTTTCCGTCGTTTAGATCCTGGAGAAGTTTATCGAAAATCTCTTTCGAAGTCTGGACGGCCCCAATCCCGGCATTGATGATATCGTTTAGTTTTTGGTTGTCCATGCCTTGCTATTCCTTTTTAACTCCATTTTTATGCACTGCACAAAAATTGCAAGAATAAAATTCCTGCTCGGTCCTTGAATCTGATTGCCAGTGCCGGATTTAAGGCAGATTTTGGGACCCCATGCGAGTTTCCATTCTACCCTTAGTATTCGCCATTTTCGGCCTGCTTTTTAGCAATTGTTCTGGAGATATCAAAGATATCCCTTTAAAAGGCTGCTCCAAGATCTCCGGAATGCCCGGCCCTGAAGATCTAGCAATCGATAGAGATGGAGGATTACTATATGTATCTTCCCACGAAAGGAGGATCAAAGATCAGGAAGGAAAGATCTACTTTCTGGATCTGAATTCTTCTACACTTGAGCCCAAACTATTAGAAACTGAATACCCTAAAAATTTCAGACCTCATGGGATGAGCCTTCTAAACCAAAATGGAAAGTATAGATTATATGTGATCTCTCATATCACATTATACAAAGAACATTCTATAGAAGTTTTTGAAAGAACAGAAAAACCTTCCGCAAAATCCAAAGCAGGAAAATGGAAACATATCCAAACTCTGCAAGATCCTTTGGTCACAAGTCCTAACGATCTATCGGTAGCCTCCGAGAATGAAATTTTCGTTTCTAACGATCATGGAGAAGGCGGATTCATGCTTTATCTCTTTCATGATCTTTTCAGAATGAAACGTTCTGAGATAGCTTACTACGACGGAAAATCCTGGTCTTCATTAGGAAATCCTGTCTCCTTAGGAAACGGGATCCTTTATGTAAAAAGACCCGATGGAAAAGAAGTTTTATACAGATCCTCTTTTAACGAAGGCACCGTTTTAAAATTCGATATTAAAAGAGAAAACGGAAAAATCGTATTAGGAGAACCTAAATCGATTTTGTTGGGAAGCGGACCGGATAATCTGGAGATTGATGAAAAAGGGACAATATTCACTGTCACTCACCCTTCCGTCATGAAGTTCCTAAAACATGCGAGCAATGGAGAATCACATTCTCCTACCAAGATATTTACGATTTCTGCGGATGATTCTATTTTAGAAATTTTTTCTAACTCCGGTGAATTGATTTCTGCGGGAAGTACTGCGCTCACCTATAAGGAAAGAGTTTATATCGCTCAAGTATTCAACGATTTTATTCTGCAGTGCCAATTATAAGAACGTAATACTAGGATTGTTAGTCTAAACGATAGATGTCGGAAGAAATTACAAAAACACCGAAACAATCCGCTGCGGAAACCAGGCATATAGTTATGCCTGACCATACCAATCATTACGGTACCCTCTTCGGGGGGACCTTAATGTCTTGGATTGACTTGATTGCGGTCATGGTTGCCCAAAGACATTGTGGGAGAGAAGCAGTTACCGCGAGTGTAGACAAACTGAATTTTCTGGAACCGATCTCTTTGGGAGATCACGTGATCCTGAAAGCCTCCGCAAATTATGCAGGGAGATCTTCTTTAGAGATCGGTGTACAAGTCTCTAAGGAAAATCCTTATACAGGGATTGTGACTCGTGCAACTACTGCATATCTCACATTCGTTGCATTGGATGAGAATAAGAAGCCCTGCCCTATCCCTAAAATAAAACCGGAAACAGAAACAGAGATCAGAAGATACGAAAACGCGATCTTAAGACAAGAAGCGAATCGAAACCTTGTTAAAAAGATCAAGGATAACGGAAAAGTCTAATTATCTTCTGCGATATACTTCTGCTTCTACATTTGCAACTTTTCTAAGTGTAGAAGGTTCTGCAGTGATTTTGAATTTTCTGAACTTGGAAGAATTCTCTTCTAAATACGCCTGAACGAATTCATTCCTTTTTTGGCGGTCGGAAAATACGAACGTATCGATCGAATCCAAGGTCTGGATGAAGTCCTCTTTCGGAATAGGAAGTTCTCCGGGGATAAATTCAAGAACCTTTAAATTTGGATATTCTTTTTGAATATGGAAATAAGGATCCGGAATTGCTTGTAAATACAACTTTTTAGAACCTTTTAGTTCCGGTCCCAAAACCTCGTAAAATCTATCTTTAAGATCGAATTCCGGATTTCCGAATCCTATTCTTTTATAAGCATTCACTAAAATTGCAATATTTGAAAATACTAATATAGCAGCGATAAACTGTACTCTTCTACTTCTGATCCTTTCAAAAAAGAATCCTCCCAAAGCGGATAAAGGAATACATAAATACATTACGTAATAATATTCTGTGGATAAGATCAAAAAGAATAGAATGGAAACTGTCCATACAGAGAAGAAGAACGCAGACTTAGGTTTGTCTTTAATTTCTCCTCTTACCACCCAAAGCCCATAAGCTAATGCCAGATAAAAGAATAATCTTAAACCAGGAGATTCATATCCGCCCAACAAGACTTTGATCTTTGTAATTGGAGAGAAGGATTGGAATAGATCTTTTTTACGTCCAAACTGCGCTCCGAACTGATAGAAAAAGATTCCCCAATCAGGATGGATCCAAATTCCCCAAACAAGTATAGGCAGCGCACCGCCCAACCAAAACATCCAAACCTTCCACGCTTTTGCTTGGTGGATCAGAAGTAATGCTGGCACTCCGAAAATTGCACCGAATGGATGTGATAAAAATGAGATCCCTAAAAAAAATCCGGATAAGAATGCTTCGTACTGTTTGAGAGGATTATCTCCCTTCCATTTTGCTTTTCTTGCGAGTACTAGTAAGGACAGAAGGGCCCAAAATAAACAGAGCGCTTCCATTCTCGCAGTCCAACCTACTCTTAAAAATAATAGATCAGTAAATAAAAGTAAGGATGCGCCTAGTCTTGCAATCGGAGAATAATCGAATGTTTTTAGTATAAACCAAAATATCCAAATACTCGCAACGGATAAGATCGCAGCGAATAATCTGAGAACTTCGAGACCATCTCCCCAAAATTGAAGGACCCAACCATTTAATAAAAAGAAAACTGGAGGCATCCAAAGTGTTTTGGTCTCCATTCCTTTTACTAAACCTTCCAACACATCCGTGCGGAAGGATCCATTTTTCGCAAAATCTAAGGAGGGAGAATAGAATAAGACCTCGTCAGGCCAAACTGGCGGAAACTCCAACCCGGAGATCCTAAATATTAAAAGTGAAAGTATGGATAAAAAGAAAAGACCGATGAGTCCGTAAATTTCGGAAGATCGGTCTTCTGTTCTAACGGGGGAACCCATGATACAAAGCGCCCCCGGCTGATTATTTTAAGGTAGCTAATGCTTCTTGTTCGGTTTCGTAGACTTCGAAAAGATCCAACAATTCCACAACATCGAAAACTTTTTTAACGTTAGGTGTGATATTACAAAGTTTGAGTTTTCGATTCTGCTTTTCTAGTTCCCGGACCATTCCCACAAAGATCCTGATCCCGGAAGAAGAAATATAAGAAATATTTTGCAAGTTAATAACGATATCACCTGTTCCAGCTTGGACATCGTCTAGAAGTTTTGCCTCTACCTCGTCCGAATGTGTGATATCCAGCCTGCCATCCAATTGGACTAGGGTGTGTTTCCCTACTTTTTTCGTTTTAATTTCCAAGCTAGGCTCCGAGCGACGATCCATAAGATCATATTCCGACAAAGAAAATTTCCTTTTTTAGTTACAAAAGGGGAACGGAAAGTTCGCCGTAGACTAAAATAGTGAGGAAATGGGGTTTTACAAGAATTTTTTCCCATCCCCTCAATTCTCCTATAGTTGGAAAATCCTAAATTTTGAATATTATGCCGCCGAGCCGTTAATTTCCTCCAACGGAAATTTTTTGATCGGAGCCAGTTTGGGTTTCTGTCCGAGCAAGTCTTTCAGAGATTTTTGAGAAGAAAGCCCCAATTGTTCCTGGATACTTTCCAGGTCCCAGCCCGCTTCTATCAGGTGAGAAGCCAAACTTCTCCTTAATCTAAAAACCGAAACCCAAAGACCCGTCAATTCTTCTAGTTTGGAAAACATTTTTTGAACAGTCCTGGGCCGAAGTTTGCCAAGCCTGCCCGAAAACAAAAAGTCCTCTCCCTGCTTGCCCTGAGAAATAAACCATAAATCCCTTCTTAGCGAATATGGAATGGAAGGATTTCTGGGGTTTAAAGTTTGGGAATGATGGATCAATATTTTGTGATTCGACCAATCTAAATCTTCCACCCTCAAAGAGACCAGCTCGGAAAGTTGGAGCCCGAAAGAGTATAACATTCGAAACCAAATATAATGATTTTCGTGTGTTCTGGATGCATTCAGAAGGAGTCGGATCTCTTCCTTACTTAATGGAGGATTGTCCTCTGGCAGAAGATTTCTTCTGCTTCTTTTCTCTTTTTTCATTGGAATACCTTAATGTGATCATGTGATTTTTTTCTCGGAGAATGAGATTCGTGAAAATGCCTGCAAAGTAGAATTCGCCATTTCGATCGATTGATTTGCGGAATAGTGGTTACCGGGGTTCGGAATGTGGATTCTCCGATCCGCCTGAAATACATTGAAATACTAAGCGACAGCGATCGCAGCGGAAATCCCGCGGAGCGGATTGGAGCGTAGAGCGCGATCACGAGCAAAGCGAGTGAGTCGCCCGGCTGCTCCCCGACATTTCAAATCGTCATAAAATTGTTATCCGATCTTAACGAGTTCGGGTTTGGATACAAATATGAAATATTTCTGGAAGGCTGCCAAGTTTGCCCTTCATTGCCAATTACCAACTCCTCCTAAAGTCTCTGAACAAGAGATTACGATTAGAACGGACAAATTTGAAATTCCTGCGATTCTTTATTCTCCGAAAGGGAAATCTTGCGGAACCATTTTGGCAGTAAATGGATTGGCTTACTTGGGAAATAAGGACCCAAGATTTGCTGCGGTTTGTAGATCTGCAGCAGCAGTGGGTTATACGGTTATTTCTCCTTTGCTGGTAGAAGTTACCCAGTTCCGAATTCGAAAAGAGACTGTTGAAAAGATAAAAGATCTGATACTTCATATCTCTTCCGATAAAGAATATTGCCCGGATCAAAAACTTTCTTATATTGCTCCTTCTTTTTCGGGAAGTATGGGACTGATTGCGGCTTCTGATCCGGAAGTAGGAAAAAAGATCTCTTCCATTCTTACAATCGGCGCTTATTGTGATGTTCAATCCACTTTGGACTATGTGATGACTTCTGACGAGGGAGACGAGTATGGAAGGATGATCCTTCTTTATAATTTCGTAAAGTATGCTCTCAAGTCCGAAAACGAAGAGTTGGAATTCGCATTGAAGGCTTGTGTTTTGGACGGAAGTTTTTCCAGAGAGTTCTTGGAACTTCCTACCGTTTTGGAAAATATCAGCGCGGAAAACAAAGAAGTATTCTTCAAACTTAGAGAAGATAAAAATTTCAGGGAAAAGGTCTGGAAAGAGATCGTAGCGAATGCAGGATCCCAAAGTTCATTCTTACAAGAACTACAAGTAAAAGATAAACTTCATCTTTTAGATTGCCATGTTTCCATCGTTCATGGTTTGGGGGACAATGTTGTCCCTGCGAAAGAAGCTGTGATCTTAAAAGAAAATCTTCCTCGTAAAAAATCAAAACTAGTGCTAACACCTTTGATCTCTCATGGAGATGTAGGAATTTCTTTGGCTCAGCTACCTGCGATCTATGATCTAGTGCAGGGTTTTGCATTCTTCTTTAAGAATGCGAAGGTAAAAGAGAAGGCGGCCTAATTTAAAAACTTTTCGTATAAAAGAATTCGATCAGGTCCCTGATTTTATAAGGTTTTTCCAGAAGATCGTTAATTCCGAGTGCGGAAAGTTTTTCCTTAGTCTCATTTCCGAACTCCGTTCCGGAGACAAAAATTTTCAACTCAGGACATTCTTTCTTAATGGTTTCCAAAAATTCCAAGGAAGAAAGATTTTCAAAATCCAGATCGATCACTGTTAAAACCGTGGTTGATTTAAATTTATTTAATATTTCGTGAGCCTTTTTAGTGCTGTCTGCACCGATCAATCTAAATCCCAAGGCCAACATTTGATCTTGTAGGATTTCCGACAAATAAGGGGATTCTTCGACAACTAGAATAATACCCGTAGATGTTTGAGGATCTTTTCCTGGGGTTTTTAGTAATTGAGAAGTTTTCGTTTTTGCAACCGGGAAGAATAATCGAATACTTGTGCCAATGCCTAATTGGGAACTGACCTGCACCATTCCTTCATGGTTTTGCATGATCCCATAAACCATGGACATTCCAAGTCCACTTCCTTGTGTCTTGGTTTTTGTACTGAAGAACGGTTCGAATATCCTTTTTCTAGTCTCTTCGCTCATCCCTTCTCCGTTATCCGAAACTTCGATACAGAGATATTCTGCAGGTTCAGAAAGTGGGAAAGATTCCCTGATATTTGCTCCTTGTACTTCAAATGCGCGTATAGATATCTCTCCTCCTTCCGGAAGTGCATCTCTTGCATTCAAACAAAGATTGATTAGCACCTGCTCTAACTGAGAATAGTCTCCCACAATTGTAGGAAGTCCTTCTTTACATTCTTTTCTGAATTTTATTTTTTCGGAGAATGTTGGTACCAATAGATCTACTGTTTCATTTACTAATTGGTCGGCTAGGATCGTTTTAAATCCTCCTCCTCCTTTTCTAGCCAAGGAAAGAAGTCTGCGAACTATAATTGCTCCTCTTGCAGCCGCAGCATTGATAGAACGGGACATGTCCGTAAGAGAAGCGAATTTGGACGATTCCAATTGCATTTTAGTCGCATATCCCGAGATGATCTGCAGAATATTATTAAAATCGTGAGCGATCCCACCTGCCAAGGTCCCGATCGTTTCCAATTTTTTAGATTCTATCAATTGCGCTTCTAACTTACGACGAAGAGTATCATCCAATAGATATCCTCGGATAGAATCTATACTTCCTGATTTATTGAATGAAGCGAAATAATTTCCAGTTGTATGGATGGGTAGGCCATTTTTGTCCTGAAAAAATTCTTCATGAGTTTCTAATCGGAAACTGATCTGTATTTTCTGTAAGAAGAAGGAATAATCATCATAAGAAGGAAAAAAATCTGCAAAATTCTTAAGAGAAGCTTCTGATTGTGTTTCGAATCCGAACATCTTTAGGAAGGAAGAATTAGCTGCCAGAATATTCCCGGAAGGATCTGTGATAAAATTTGCGGAAAGATTTTCTTCGAAAAATTTTCGGTACTGTTCTCTGCTCTGTAGAAGTTTACCTTCTATCCTTCTTCTTTTTTGTAACTCTTTTCTGGAATCGCTCGTAGCCCTTCCTGTGATCAAAGAGACTACACATAGGATCCCCAAGTTTATTAAAAAGATAAGTTCTTTATCGTCCTTAAACCATTGATAATGTTCAGATCGATCAAATAGAACTGGAAATACTAAAGTGATTATCTGCACCCAAATATTTGCAGTCAGCGCCATCGTGATTCCGTATCTTAATGCGGCCCAAAGAACGAATAATGCAAATACGAACCAGTATTCTAAAGTAGGTATGATCGCCCCGAAAATCCCGCAGAGTAAAAATACGGCGATAATTTCCGCGATCTTTCTAGGTTTAAGATTTCTGAGCCTAGTTCTGTCCCAGTTTGTTTCCCTATTTTCCCAAGAGCCTTCCGTTCTTGCCCAACCTTTGTGCTCCATCCAAGGAGTTACCCATAATAAGATCGGAACGGAAACACTCAGTGTGTCAAATAACGTGGCACTCATCCCTTGAAAAGAGGATACTAACAACTTTTCCTGAGGTAGATCTCCGAATAAGACAAGACCTTCTGCCACTAAAATCCCGTTACAGATCGCGGCTGGAAATGCTACCCAGAGTACAAATCGTACTGTCTCTCTTAGATCAGGTAACCAGGCTTTCCCTTTTCTCCATTTAATAAAAAAGAACCAGGAGATAGCCACTGCCAAAACTTCCCAGAGACAATAGATTGGATATTTATCTACATCATGAAGTCCCCAAAGATTGGCGGTGAACAATGCGTTGGCATACATTGCGGGTAACGTGCGTGCCGGTCCCCACCAAAAACATAATACAATACCGACAGGAATAGGAAGATAGGATATGGAGATCCCCGTATCCACTTGGAAGGCTAAAGAAGCCTTAGAAGCGAAATGAAATAGGATTAACGGAAGGACCCAAGTCCAATAAGGAAGTGCCTTATTTTCGATATAGGGAGTTCTTCCGCTGTTCTTTATGTCGGATAGTAAATTCAGAACCGGCTCCCGAGTTCCAATATTCTTTATTGTTTAGAGAGAATCCACTCTTTGCGGGAAATAGAACTAAAATTAATAAACAATCACGAAAACTTTTTGTTTTCTTTGGGAAAAAAGCTGTGCTATTCGTTGTTAAACGGGAGTTGAAGCGTCAAAGCAGAACTTAGTTCTGCTCTACAGGAGAAATATCTATATGGATCCAATACTCGTCGCCATAATCGAAAAATAACTCTTCGCCTGCTTTGATCTTACGCATTGCCTCGAATCTTGCGGTCTTCCAACGAGTGGATACCACTAGTTTCACATTCGGCTTAGAGCTATGATTGATATAACGAGTGTAGTTGGACTCTTTACCTTCTCCGTAGATCCAATGATCTTTGCAGATCCAAAGTAAATATTTAGACTCACAGTATTTAGCTGAGTTTGCGGACTTATCGTTAAGCACTCTACCGGTATAAAATCCTACGGTATCACCTTTGACTAAGTCTTGTTTGGAGAATAACCCCATTCCGATTCCTGGTATATCGGATTCCCTAATTTCGAAATCCTTCTCTGAAAATACTTGAGGTCTGCGAATTTTATATCTGACCGACATCGTAAGAAACACATCCACCTATTGGAATCGGAATATTAATCCAAAGAATCTTATGGCCTCTCTTTGTCCATCCGCAATTGATTTATCATGTTTTTCTACTAAATGCGTATTACTTTAGGTCCAATTTTTTTTATAGGCTTGTCTATCGAATATATGATGTAAATCTCTACTTAGATGGACAAACCGTATAGAAAGAACGTGGGAATGGTAGTCTTCAACTCTAAAGGAGAGGTTTTAGTAGGAGAAAGACTGAATTTTAAAGGCTCTTGGCAGTTTCCTCAAGGTGGAATAGATGATGGAGAAGATCCTAACTCGGCTGCTCAAAGAGAACTTTTAGAAGAAGTAGGCATCGAAGACGCTAAGATCATTGATGAATATCCAAGCTGGATCAATTATGATTTCCCCGAGTCCTTACATTTAAGCTCTAATTTAAAAAAGTATAAAGGCCAAACCCAAAAATGGTATCTTCTATATTGGAACGGTAAAGCAGAAGACTGTGATCTAACGGCTCATGAGCAAGAGTTTGAAAGAGTTAGATTCATTCCATTCCAAGAATGTCTTTCGACCGTAGTATCCTTTAAAAAAGATGTGTACCAAAAGTTAGTCCAAGAGTTCGAACCTAAGATCTTGGATTTTATGAAGAAGGGATCTTTCTAGATGAGTGCAACATTTTATACTCCTCCCGGAGGCCCTCCTCCTCCCAGTCCTCGTCTTAGAGAATTGTTCTCAAAGGTTGGAGAAGATTCCATTAGGGAACTTGTTTCTGTTTTTTATGATCAAATAGCTATCAGCGAAATTCGTGGAATGTTTCCAGAAGATCTAGAAGAGAGCAAAGTAAAGTCTGCTGACTTTATGGTGCAAGTTCTAGGAGGTCCGCCCTATTATGTTCAAAAATATGGGCCTCCAAAAATGAGAGCCAGACATCTTCCGTTTCCGATCGACGAAAAAGCTAGAAGAGTCTGGCTTTCCTGTTACCGCAAAGCGATAAAAGATTGGGAAGCAGACGAAGAATCTAAAGAGATACTTTGGCAGTTTTTACAGGATTTCTCCTCTTGGATGGTAAATAAGGCTTCTTCTCAAGAATGAGGGAGTATAATTTAGCTGTAGGAGTTACAACGTGAATGGCTGCAAAAAACGAATCTAGAGCAAAAATTAGGATCCGAGGAACCGTACAAGGAGTTGGTTTTAGATATTTTGTGCTACAAAGAGCACAAGAATGCCGACTGAAAGGTTACACCATGAATCTTCCAACTGGAGAAGTAGAAGTAGTGGTTGAAGGAGACAAAGTTTTTATAGAAGATTTGTACAAAGCAGTTCAAAGAGGGCCTTCTAAAGCAAAAGTAACGGAAGCTACAATCCATTGGGAAGATGCTAAAGGTACGTTTAGGACTTTCGAGATCAAACGTTAATCTAATAATCCCTTTGGAAGGCCGATCCAGTTCGATCGGATAAATTTTACTGACGAAACCTGGATTTTTTCGGAGAATGACTGTATGCAAGCGAAGGATGCACATAAAAATAAATTTCTGAAACTTGCGCTCCTCCGGATCCTCGGATCCATCTTTATCGTAATTATCTTACAAAACCCGATCTTCTCAGTCACTCCCACCCCTGTTTCTTTTATGAGTCCTGTTTATGCAGTTCAGGAAGACAAAGGTATCTTAAGACTGATCTCCATTTCTTCTATCAATGGAAAAACTGGACTTGTTTATACTGGAACCCAAGAGAAGGGTATTCCGGTTTTTAGAAAACAGAACTATATTCTTTTTAGAACTTCTAAAGAACTGAATCTATTAAATTTAACTAATTCTAAAGTTAAGGCAATCAAAGGAACGAGAGATGCATTCCCAGGCAACAGCGGATTTTTAAAAGATAAATCCATTGTGATCTTCTCCAGAAAAAATGCAGATCGATGGGAAACCGTTTTATACGATTACGAAAAGGAGAAAGAGATAAAATCTCTGCCAGGCTACCAACCTTACGTTTCTCCAGACCAAAAAAATTTAGTATTGATAGGCAACGAAGTTCGTTACTCTGAACATGGAGAAGAATCTCTCAGAGTCCCGATCCATAAATATTCTTTAGAAACTTCCGAATTAAAAACTCTAGCTTGGATAGAAAGTGGGAAATTACAGATCACTGACGTATATACGATTGCGGAAGATCTGGTTTTAGTACGTGTAGCAACGGAGAAGGAAAACAGACTTTATAAACTTCCTTCTTTAACGGGAGAATTGATCAAATTTTCGGATCCATTCTACCCTTTTCCGATAAACCCTCAGTCCAAAGAACCAAGAGAAAACAAAGAGCAAGTAAATATCAGTTTTAGTCCTGACGGAAAAGTTCTATCCTTCACAGAAAGAGCGGACGGAAAATTGGGGAACATAGTAGTTGTAGATCTAAAAACGAAACAAAGATACGATTCTTCTTTTGTCGGTTGTTTCCCTGTGGTTAAAAACGGATCTGTTTATTTTTTAGGAGATCCTGAATTCGTAAAACAATCCAAGGACCAAGAATACAGACCTTATAATAATTATACTCTATACGAACTAGATTATAAAAAAGATAAGATCCGCTCTATTACTCCTATTTCCGGAAAAGTAGAACTCCTAGAATAGTCCAAAAACGTTTTCGTACTTTATTGCATTATACTTTCATGATGCAAATTCAGGTGTTTCTGAAAGTTTTGCTTCTTCCTTCTCTGTTGATACTGCAAAGATCCCGAGAGCAGTGATTACGCATAATGCTCCCGCAAACATAAATGCGAGATCGTATTCTCCTTGTACAGTTCGGATATAACCCGCTCCGAATGCAGCGACTGCAGCTCCGATTTGGTGGAACGCAACCACCCAACCGAACATCAATCCCACTTTTTCTCTTCCGAATATTTTAGCAGTTAATGCAACTGTAGGTGGAACAGTAGCAATCCAATCTAATCCGTAAAACACTGCAAATATAGAAAGTTTATTTGATTCAGGATCAAATGCTTGGGGTAATAATAATAAGGAGATACCTCTCAGTCCATAATACATAAATAACAGAATTTTGTTATTCACTCTATCGGATAACCAACCTGAACCGACTGTTCCGATCAGATCGAAAATTCCCATGAGTGCCAAAAGACCTGCAGCTCTTACTTCCGGAATTCCATGATCAGAACATGCCGGAACTAAGTGAGTTCCTACGAGACCGTTTGTACTTGCTCCACATACAAAAAAACTTCCTGCAAGAAGCCAAAAGTTTCTGGATCTTAATCCGACCTTGAGAGCGTTGATGGCTTCCATGAATGGATTTCCGGAAACAGGTAGGATTCCTTCTTCTTCACTTTTTGCCCCATAAGGTAAGAGTCCATATTGTTTAGGGGAGTCTTTCATTAAGAAAAATACTGTAGGAAGAAGTATCGCTAATATAGAAGCCACCGCATAAACTGCGTTTCTCCATCCTTCTTGCTCAGTTAGAGAGGCTAAAAACGGAAGAAAGACGATCTGTCCAGTAGCGGTACTCGCTGTTAAAATTCCCATGAGAAGTCCTCTATGAGAAACGAACCAACGATTAACCACTGTAGCCCCTAAGACCAAGGCTGCCATTCCGGAACCGAATCCTACCATCACACCCCAAAGAACTACTAGTTCCCAGTTTGTTCGCATAATCGTCGTTAGCAGAATTCCCGAGATCAATAGTCCGAGCGCAAATACCATAATTCGTTTTATGCCAAAACGATTCATGAGTCCTGCAGCGAATGGTCCAACTAATCCATACAATAAAAGATTTACGGAAACCGCGAACGAAATGGCAGATCTATCCCAACCGAATTCTTTTTCGAGAGGAACTATCAAAATTCCTGGCATGGATCTCACTCCAGCGGCAACGATCAAAGTGAAGAATGTAACGATCAAAACGATCCAGGCATAATGAAAAGAAAAACGTTTGCTCAAAGCTAGGCCTCTATAATTCGGACCGGGAGATTCTCTCGAATTCCCTATCTATGATTTGACTATGGGGCTATTCAAAAGTTATAAATTACGTTCGTTCCTTTCGAGGCTTTCTAATATAAAAAAATCTTGCTCGTTCTTTCGGAAGAATTAGAAAGATCCTCTCCACAGTGAAGAGGAAATCATGAAAAAAATCCTAACGTATTCTTTATCGGGAATGCTAGTAGTCGTTCTAGTTCTTGTAATATTCTATTACGCAACTTCGGGGCCTGGAGAAACGATAAGTTTCCAAGATCCGTATCATACGGAGAGGCCTAGTGCGCAAGGATCTAAATTAATGGTAGCAAGCGGTCATCCTTTGGCGACCAAAGCGGCTTTGGAAATATTAGAAAAAGGTGGGAATGCAGCGGATGCAGGAGTGGCAGCTCTTTTAGTCTTGAACGTGACCCAAGGAGAAGAGGCTTCATTTCCCGGAGTGGCCCCTTTACTTTACTATGACCAAGCTGATAAAAAAGTTCATAGTTATATCGGAGTTGGGACTGCACCTGCAAAAGCTACTATAGAATATTTCAAGTCTCGGGGACATGAGTCTATTCCAATGTTGAAATATTCTTCACAATTGGTTCCTGCATCTCCGGATGTGATCGTTGCATTACTAAAAAAATACGGCACAAAATCTTTTGAAGAAGTAAGTAAACCTGCTATCCAAATAGCAGAAGAAGGTTTTCCAGTTCATAAAATTCTAATGAGGAATTTGAACATAGGAGTATTCAAAAGATTAGGTCTTAAGTTTTTACTTCCTTATAATGCAAAAATTTATGTGGGAGATAAATGGTGGAAACCACTTCATGCAGGAGAAAGATTTAAAAGACCAGCGTTATCCGCAACATTAAAAGAGTTGGCAGAAGCAGAGAAGGCCGCTTCTTCTTCCGGAAAAAACCGACTAGAGTCTCTGGAAGCTCTTAGAGATTATTTTTATAAAGGACCGATTGCAGAAAAGATCGCCAAAGCCCACGAAGAACATGATGGTACTATGGCTAAGTCGGATCTAGTTAGATACAGCGCCGACTGGGAAGTTCCATTACAAGGAAATTATGGGCCTTATACAATCTTTTCCAATCGTACTTGGAACCAAGGTGCTGTTGTTCCGATCGTTCTACAAATTTTAGAAGGGATAGATCTAAAATCCATGGGGCATAACTCCAAGGAGTATGTTCATTCAGTGGTTCAGGCAATCGAACTAGCGATGGCGGATCGTGAAAAATATTTTGGAGATCCTGCTTATGTTTCGGTTCCGGAAAAAGGCCTACTCAGCAAAGAATATGCAGCGGAAAGAAGAAAACTTCTGCAATCCAAGGCCTTCGGAAAAATTCCGCCGCCGGGAAACCCATTCTTATTCGAATCTCCTGCTAACGCCAAAAAGATCGCATATCAAAAAGAAGATATTCTTGCAGTTAATGAGGAACCTCTCTTTGATCTTACTCCAAGTTTTTGGGAAAGGACAAATTCCGGAAAAATAGGAAGAGACACGACTTATCTAAGCATTATAGACTCTAAAGGAAATTCCTTATCCTTAACTCCAAGTGATTTTCCCCAATCACCAATTATAGAAGGTGATATCACTTTAGGAATTAGAATGACCCAATTCCGTTTAGACCCAAATCATCCGTCCGCTTTGGTTCCGGGAAAAAGACCTACAATTACGCCTAACGCTTCCATGGTATTTAAAGACGGAAAATTTTGGATGAGCTTCGGGACTCCAGGCGGGGACATGCAAACTCAGGCAGTGGTCCAAGTATTCTTAAATTTAGTCGTTTTTGGAATGGATCCACAAGAAGCAGTGAATGCTCCACGTTTCCGATCTTTGAACTGGCCCGACGCCTTCTCCCCTCATAAATATTATCCGGGAAGAATAGAATTAGAAGAAGATATCTATAAAAAAGAAGGAAAAGCTCTCGAAGCTCTCGGTTACGAAGTCAAAGAAAGAGAAAAATGGGAATATGATTTTGGGGCTCCTTGTATTTCTTTAAAAGATCCTAAAACTGGGATTTTATATGGCGGGGCCGACCCAAGAAAAGAATCCTGGGCGGAAGGAAAATAAAAGAGGTAAAAATGAAAAAAAGAAGGCTTGGAAAAACCGGGATGGTGGTTTCCGAAATTTGTATGGGGACCATGACTTTCGGTTCCAGTTGTGATGAGAAAGAAGCACATCGAATTCTAGACAAAGCCTTCGATTCAGGAATAGATTTTTATGATACTGCTGAGATCTATCCTGTTCCTCCAGAAGCGGAGTATGTCCATGCAACTGAAAAAATTTTTGGTAATTGGTTAAAGACTAAGAAAAGAGAATCTATTCTGATCGCGACAAAAGTCTGCGGTCCTGGTCATGGATGGTTCACTCCTCCAGTAAGAGAAGGTAAAACTGCACTCGATCGCAGAAATATCAGGGTAGCCATCGAAGGAAGTTTAAAAAGACTCGGAACAGATTATATAGACTTATACCAAACACATTGGCCTGATCACGATTTCGGATTCGAAGAAACTTTAGAAGCTTTGACCGAATTGATCGACGAAGGTAAGGTCAGATACATAGGAAGTAGTAACGAAACCGCTTGGGGAACCATGAAAAGTCTGGAAGTTTCCCACACGAATAAACTCGCAAGATACGAATCTATCCAAAACAATTTTAGTATTTTGAATAGAAGATTCGAAGACGCTCTTTCTGATATTTGCAGAAGAGAACAGATCAGCCTTCTTCCCTATTCTCCTTTAGCAGGAGGAGTATTGACTGGAAAGTATAACGGCCCCACCCCACCTGAAAACGCAAGATTCACACGTTATTCAAAACTTCCAACAGAAAGACAAAGAAGGATGGCGCATCGTTTTCTGAATGAGGGAACACTTGCCTCTACAAAAGAATTGATAGAGATCGCTAAGGAAGCAGGGATCAGCGTAACTACTCTTTCCGTAGCTTGGTCAAAACAACACGATTATGTTGCTTCTACAATTATTGGAGCAAATACAGTAGAACAATTAGAGGAAAGTTTAAAGGCTTCTGATCTAATTTTGTCTGACGATATCTTGAAAAAGATAGATGAGGTTTCTAAAAAGATTCCTTATCCTATGGGATGATCAATTCCCTCTCCAAACTTCTTCTTCGGAGATGACTTCATTTTTTTCTCCCGCGAAATTTGGAAATGATTTAAAAAAGCCGGTGATCAGATAAGGGATCACATCGAACATCGGCCCAGATCTACCTTCTCCTTCCACGTTTGCTTTTAAAAGTACGCTGGAAGGAAGCCCCCTATAACGTTTTCCATCATAGATCACTAGTTTAAAGATCACATCGTAAAAATTTTCATAATAAGGACTAGCGCCCGAAATTCTGGAACTACCAAAATTTCCCATAAATGCAAAAGGAGAATATCCTCCGACACTTCCTAAAATAGGTACTGCTGCCAATCTACTAGAAGTGCCACCATATGAATGATATCTCATACCTCTTGCACTAGTCCACCCTCCGAAAGCACCCAGATCCGTTTTATGATCGATTACACTTCCCCTTGGAAATATTAATATATCATAATGTATTAGTTGGTCTGCTCGGGAGATATCCACCTCTTTGTAACCCTTCTCCGCCAATTTTTCACGGATCAAATCCTCATTCTCACGGATGATAATAGGAGGCGCCTGGCCAAAAAAAGGAAGGAATGCGTAGGTTTTTTCGTAGTAACGAATATGGTCCGATCTTTCTACCTCTACTTGGGATTTTACCTGTAGAGGAGAACAAAAATTGCATCCTAATAATAGCAAAAGGATCAGAACTCTCATTATATTCTTTCGACCGGATCGAACTTAATTTTACTCCCAAATCGGATCGTTTTCATTTAAAATTCGATCGTTTTGTGTAAAAGTTTTAGAAAATGGACCTTACCGATTTCCGATCATCTGTTCCAGGTCTTCTGCTTTTCCGAATAGAACTAATATATCTCCTTCCGACAATACCAGATTAGGAGAAGGAATTCCTAAAACTTCTTCGTCTTTTCGATCCGATTTTCTTCTGGTCTTTTTAGGTCTTTTGACTGTGATCAGATTTAAGTTCCATTCTTCTCTAAGTTTTGCACCTTGAACAGTTTTGCCTTGCATATGTTTTGGGACAACAGCTTCTAAGATCCTATAATCCTGTCCAAGTAAGGTTACACCTTTTACGCTACTATTTGCAAGTTGTTCCGCCATAGAATGAGCGGCTTGTTCTTCCGGATTGAATAAGTTCTCGATCCCTAACATCTGCAAAACTCTTTTATTCAGATCAGATTGGTATCGAGCGAATATATTGACCGCACCTATCTTTTTTAAAGAGTCCGCAGTAACGATCAGATTTTCGAAATTATCTCCGATAGCTAAAACCACCGCATCCATCTCATCCAAACCATGCTCTTTCAATTCCGATTCGTCAGTAGAATCTATCGCAACACAGTAAGTAGAAAATTCTCTGATACGATCTATCTTGCTTTTATCCTGATCAACAGCTGTGACTTCTTGTCCGTCTTCATAAAGTCGTTTTACAAGTTCTATCCCGAAATCTCCGAGGCCGATGACAGCGATCCTTTTCTTTCTCATGCAAACCTTCCTTTAACCGACCACAACATATTCTTCGGGATACCAGTATCTTCTAGGTTTCCGTTTTGGAACAAAAGCTAATAACACAGTTAGCACTCCAACTCTTCCCACGAACATTACAAAACATAAAAGTAATTTTCCAGGCGCTTCAAACTTAGAGGTGATCCCTCTAGAAAGACCGGTGGTCCCGTACGCGGAAACTACCTCGTAACAAATATCCAGAAAAGGCATAGGTTTCTCGAAACAGACCAAAAATAAGATCCCGGAGAATATTATAAACATTGAAAGTACAATTGCGACAGATGCTCTGGAAAGAGAATTTTCTGCGACAGTTCTTCCGAAAACATCCACTCTTTCCTTTCCTGTAAAGAATTGATTAAATTGTAAGACCGCAAGCGCTAGTGTAGAAGTTTTGATACCTCCTCCGGTAGAATTTGGAGAAGCGCCCACCCACATCAAAAATAGACTTACGAATACCATCGGGATTCCCATGGAAGAAATATCCAGTGTATTAAAGCCCGCCGTCCTTGTTGTGACTGAATAGAATAAAGAATGAAATGCCTGGTCATACCAGCTCAAGTCCTTCAAACTAAAATTCCTTTCTAAGATCCAGTAGGATATCCAACCGAAGAGTAATAAGAACAATGTAGTGATCAGGATCAGCTTAGAGCCCAAGGAAAAACGATACCTAAAAGATTCTCCATCGAATCTAATTTTTTTTAAAAGTTGATTTACGGTCGGAAAACCTAACCCGCCGAGCACAATCAAGATCATCAATGTAGAAATAAATGTATAAGACTCTCTAAAATAAGGTTCCGCTAATCCTTTTGGAAAAAGTGCAAAGCCCGCATTACAAAATCCTGTTATAGAATGAAATATAGATTGAAAGATAAGTTCTTTTTGGGAAAACCCCAGGTCTTTCGGAAAAGTAAAGTATAGAAAAACGGAACCGATCCCTTCTATCGCAAATGTTTGGTAGGCAACCTGTTTTAAGATCGAACCTGCTCTTCCTATCGATTCTTGGCTGAACAGATCTTTTACGATCAGTTTTTCAGTAACAGATACCTGTCCTTCCAGAACCAATGCAAAAAATACGGTCAATGTCATTAGCCCCAGACCACCTAGCTGAACAAGAACCATCAAGATGACCTGTCCCGTTCCGGTTAAATCCTGGGAAACATCTATCGTACTTAAACCTGTGACACATACTGCACTTACCGCAGTGAAAAAAAGATCCACTAATTGAAGAGGTCTTGCTTCTGCTCGAGGAAGGCATAATGCAGCTGTTCCCAAAAAGATCAGAATCGCAAAACTTCCAGTCATCACTAAAGAAGGAGAAATTTTTCCGAGAGAAAGTCTGGCCCTTCTTAAAAAATGTGCGAACCCACCGAATGCTAAGGTCAATTGGCTTAATGTTAAAAACAAGAGCACAACTTCTTCCGTTCTCTGTTGGGAAAGAATGGATTCTATTTTTTCTTCGAAGAAGAATTGCAAGATCACCAGTAAGACTACAAATGTTTCTATCTTATGAAATTTTAAATAAGCCTTATATGGATTTAATGTGAATAGAAAACTTAGAAATTCATAAATTACCAGGTACCAAACTATGGTCATGGTAACTAGACGAAGCGGATGGATCCATTCAGGTGGGTAATAAAACCCGTATAGAAAGATCAGTATAAAAAGAGAAATAACCCCGGAGACTCCGAATATAAATCTTAAAATAGGTTTTATATTCTCTTCGAAGAAGATAGAGATCCTTCCCCATTCGGAAACTAGTTTTGTCCGTAACGCGGGATCTAAAAAAGGATTCATGTTCTATCAGAAACGAGTGCTGAAAATTTCGAATTCCATTCTATATTCGAAATTTCTGGAATACAATCCATATCCAGGGATAGCCTTAGGATGTATCGTTTCGGAAAGTTTATCAGGCATTGTTGGGTTCGGACTAGGACTTTGTGGTTGATTCTCCAACTTCATACGATCGTAATCTCTTAAGTCCAACCAAGCATTTGCCAAAGACAAGGTAGAGGCTACTCCGAAGACAATCCATCCGCCCTCAAATGTTTTTTGATAACCCGGCTCTACAGCGGATAAAGCACCATACGCCATTCCTGCTGCAATTGGAAGTGTCATAAAAAATATGATCGAAAATCGACGAAGCCTTGATTCAGTATAAGGTTGCGGATCCTTACCGAATTCTTCTAATTTTCTTTTACGATCTCTCGCTTGATCTTGTTGTCTTTGTAATGCCTCGGTATTTACTTCCCCAGTAACCGGATTGAAGAGCCCATCCTCACTTCTACCTTGCACCGGGTTAGTAGTTCTTCTAGTTCCTTGATTTCCAGAAGAATTAGGTAGCCCAGTTTGAAAAGGGATCTGCACATTCCTAGGATTCACCAAAGTAGGTTTATCCATTTTAGGGGGAAGGGAATACTCCCTAAATCCATCCGGAGATTTTTCATCTTTATAATTTCTTAAATTATAATCGTACGGATCCGAGAAATCGCTTTGGTTCTGGGAAAACACCGGAAAAGAAAATGTAAAAAGTATAGAAAGAACAATTAAATTGTTTAATCTAGAAAAAGATCTCATTTTTAGAGAACTGCTCCTTGTTCTGATTTAATTCTTCCGGAAAGAATTTCGGATGTATACTGAAACGAATTCTTTCTGATCTTTTCCAAAAATTCAGTATCCAATCCCAAACTTTCGGCTTTCTCATATTCTTCTTTGATATTGGTCCCGAAAATTCCAGGATCATCAGTAGAGATCGTAAATTTTAGATCATTACGAGCGAATCGGACCAAAGGATGATGTGCCTTGTCTCTTACCATTCCAATATACTCATTGGAACTAGGGCAAGACTCAATGACAGCATTCGTATTTTTGATCCGGTCCATACAATACTCTTGAAATGCCTTTGTTTCAGAGACCAGGTTTTCAGTAACGGAAATTTCTACCTTCTCCTTATGTCGGATCGAATCCAATTCGGATTCTAATCTTTTTTTAGGAGGTAATTCTCCATATTTGGAAATTTCTTCCCAATGATCCAATTCGAATCTAAGAGTATCTTCTCTTTCGGAAACTAGTTCTAAAATCTTTTTTCCGAGATAAGCGTTAGGATCTAGGCCGACTGCAATCGCATGTCCAAGTCTATGAGCTCCCCATTCTGCAGATTCGACAACCCAACGAGATGCAGAGAGAAGAGTTTTATCCAGGAAAGATTCTCCCACATGATATAAAACGGTAAGTGCTGTAGAAGTTTCCGCAATATTATCTTTTTGCACTTCTTTTAGAAATTCCCTTTTACCTTTGGGCGGGAAACCTTCTTCAATATAACAAAAATCTAATCCAACTAGATATTTTTTGATGAGAGGATCTTTTTCCATCATCTCTTTTAACATCTCGTATTCTTTAAAAACTTCTCCGTCTCTATGTAAGGAAACTACTAAACGAGATTTTGCCTTTCCGGAAAGTTCGGACTCCGCTTCTTCGAAACCTTCGCAAGCAGCTAAAGTTTTAGAATAAATACCCTCATAAGTATCGAGTGGAGAGTACATAATACGGTATTCTCCAAATACTACACCTTCTTCGTATTGATCCTTGGTGATATGTTTAGATACAAATTTGATCTCTTGTGGATCGAATTTAGAAAGTGCAATGATCAGATTAAACTTTGCTTGGAACTCGGGAAAAGGACCTTGATGATTAAATAAGTAGATCTTTTTAAAATCTTCCAAAGATTTATGATCTTCGAAGAAAGTTTCTGTGTTGATGGACTTTCCATAAAGTTCTTGGAAAGGTTTTGTAAAAATTTCCCAACGAGGAGACGGATTATTTAATCCCATCTGCCTAAGAAGTTCAGGTTTCAGGCTACCGTATAGATGATTATGAAGGTCTGCAAATCCTAGATTCGAATCCATGTATCTTCTACGCTTTTAAGTCATCCTAACTCTATCGTTACCGGGATAAACCGTTTTTCATGGAAAAAATGTTGTTTGCACAACCCTCCTCTCAAAGCTGGAAACTACTTGGCCTCTTTATATAAAAAAATACTCAAACTGTATCGCCCTAGTCGATTAAACGTTAAAATCCTTTCCTTAGCTCTGCCGGTTGTTTTCGGAATGTTAAGTCAATCTTTGGTTTGGATCACTGATACAGTAATGGTCGGATATCTTGGGCAAAATGCAATCGCGGCTATCGGTATAGGTGGAACCTGTTATTACACTCTTGTTGCATTCCTGATCGGATTTTCTATGGGAGTACAGATCATAGTCGCAAGAAGGTTTGGGGAAGGTAAAAAATCCGAAATAGGAAAAGTAGGAGTCTCTACACTTTATCTCTCCGTACTTTTAGGATGTTTCTTATCAATATCCGGACCTTGGATTTCAGAATCGCTTATGTTCTGGATCGGTCCGGAAAAAACGGTCAACACACTTGGAACTGAATATTTATATTTTAGATTTATAGGCAGCGGATTTTATTTTTTAGGATTCTGTTTCAGAGGGTTCATGGATGGTCTTGGATTAACCAAGGCAGGCTTTGTTTCCATGGCAGTAACCACTATCGCAAACATAATCTTTAACTGGCTACTGATCTACGGAAATTTAGGATTTTCTCCTATGGGGATCGGAGGTGCCGGACTTGCATCTTCGATAGCAGGATTTGCAGGGCTCTTAGTATTTCCTATATTCTTTTTTTATTATAGATTAGGAAAATATTTCGAAGGAGTAAACCTTCTGCCAAGCAAAGAACATTTAATAGAAATATTCAAAGTAGGAATTCCTCCCGGCTTTGAAGAAGGTTTAGTAAACGTTGCTTTCGTGATCTTCTCCAAGATCCAAGGATTAGTTTCTATACTTGCAGTTGCCGCATCAAATGTCCTGTTTTCGACATTAAGTTTTGCATTCTTACCCGGATATGCGTTCGGAGTAGCTGCGACTACGATTTTAGGTCAGGCAATGGGAGCTAAAAAATACAAGCTAGCTTATCATTCTGCATTTCGTTCCGCATTCATTTCAGCGCACGTCATGGGATTCATAGGTTTATGTTTTATCTTCTTAGGAAAAACGATCGTGTACGCGATGACCAGAGACCAAACCTTGGTGGAAGAATGTTATCCTGTGCTTCTATTATTAGGTGTTATCCAGATCGGAGATGCATATCATATGGTGATCGGTGCTGCCTTAAGAGGAGCAGGATTGCAGAACTATGTCTTTAGGATCTATATTCTTCTTACTTATACAGTAATGCTTCCATTGTCTTATCTTTTCGGGATCGTATGGAAAGGTGGAACTCTTGGGATATGGGCCGCGATATTCGTTTGGATCGCTTCACTTTCCCTGATTTTTATATATGAATTCAGAAAGAAAAATTGGGTAAAAGGGACAGTTTAAACCCTCGTTGGAACTCCCACAAATATTGGATTTTCAGACCTGTTTGACAATCTAATCCTTCTTGCCCCAATAACAAAGCCGGGGTTTTTGGTTCCAGAATGAAAAAGGCGCTTATTACAGGGATCACCGGACAGGACGGATCCTATCTTACCGAACTTCTTTTGGAAAAAAAATACGAAGTACACGGGATCGTCCGTAGAACCAGCTCTTTAAACCGAGATCGGATCGAACATCTACGAGGAAACTCCAATCTTATTCTACATTATGGAGACTTAACCGATTCCAGTAACCTAAACAGGGTTTTGGAAAAAGTCCAACCAGACGAAATTTATAATTTAGCTGCCCAATCTCACGTAGGAGTTTCCTTCGAAGTTCCTGAATACACTGCAGAAGTGGACGCAGTCGGAACTTTAAGAATTTTAGATGCGATCAAACAAACAGGAGTGAAATCAAGATTCTACCAAGCTTCTACTTCTGAATTGTACGGAAAAGTGCAGGCTGTTCCTCAGGACGAAAAAACCCCATTCTATCCAAGATCACCTTATGCAGTCGCAAAATTATACGCTTACTGGGCTGTAGTAAACTATAGAGAAGCTTTTGGATTACATGCTTCTAATGGAATTTTATTCAACCATGAATCTCCAAGAAGGGGAGAAGGTTTCGTAACCAGAAAAATCACCCTTGGAGTCGCTGGTCTTGTTTCTGGAAAAGGTGGCCCGATCCATTTAGGAAATATAGACGCAAAAAGAGACTGGGGATACGCACCAGATTACGTAAACATGATGTGGATGATGTTACAACAATCCGAACCTGATGATTATGTAGTAGCAACTAATGAAACACATACAGTCAGAGAATTTATAGAAGAATCCTTTAGACACCTGGACATTCAGGTTGAATGGAAAGGAAAAGGAGACCAAGAGAAAGGTTATAATAAGAAGGACGGAAAACTTTTAATCGAAGTAGATCCTAATTTTTACAGACCAACCGAAGTGGATCTTCTTATCGGAGATCCGGCAAAAGCAAAAGCAAAACTTGGTTGGGAACCTAAGGTTAAATTTAAAGAGTTAGTTGAGATCATGATCAAGGCAGATTGTAAAGCTGCTGGGATCAATATCTGATTTAATAGATAACTCACTGGGGTGGGAGTGTGAAAAGTTTTTCGATCCTTTTTATATTTTTCATACTATCCTTCGATGTTCTTAATGCATCGGATACTAAAGTATTATATGTAACGGCAAAATCCGGACTCACTCTCCGAGAAAAACCGGGAATAAAATCGAAAGCAATTACTTTAATCCCGGCTTTCTCTTCCGTACTTAAGAAAAAACAAACCATTGAACTAAGCAACCAAGAACGAATCAATAACAGAACCGGAAACTGGGTTCTTATTTCTTATAAAGAATTTAACGGATACGCTTTTGACGGTTATTTGTCTTCGATAGAACCAGACCCTAAGAATTTTTTTGTGGGTGAATATACTTCCGATTTAGGTTTATCTAAAAACTTTTATCCTTCATATCTCTATTTGAATTCGAATCATCAATTTGAAATAACAGTTAATTTATGTCATGATTTCGGAACGATTTCCGGAAATTGGAAATCGGAAGTAAGCAAGGAAGAGACATTCGTCGTTCTTGAACCGCAAAAAAGCGATTTTGGCCTGAAAAATCTCGACAAACTGAAAATTATATTTTTGAAATCTGAAGAAGGTTTACAGTTCAGTACTTTTATTTCTGACAAAGCAGATCCAGTCCATATTGGTTGCGATTTCGGAGAACGCCTTTTCTTCATAAAAAAATAAGAATATCAGTACCGATCAATATCTAAGGACCGCTTTACAAAAGTGAGCCTCTCAGGTCAGTACTAGGCACGTTTTTTGATCTTAGCGTCTATCTGCGATTTTTTGCGGAATGCTTGTACTAATTTTTCTAATTCGACAAGATCCGTGCAGGAAATTTTTCCCTGATCTAATTTTATAAATTTATTTTTGGAGATCAGATCAAGGACCAGGTTCTCATCTTTAGGATAAGTTAATCCTACCATCTTGATCAAGTCTTTCGTACCGATCTCGAAATTGTAGGTGGACTTAGGAATAACTTTAACTCTGTTTTTTTCCACAAGAGTGAGTAATGTATCAGCGACCCTTCCTTGAGGATCGGAAATAAGCAAGTTAGCAAGCTGTTTATAAGCAGTCCAAATCCTTTCAGAAAGAAGTGTGATCAGCCTAGTTGCCAATTGTGGCTGAGCCTTAACCATTCCTTCAAAGTTTGCTTTGTTAATAGCAAGAAGTTGAACTTCTCCCCAAGCAATTGCAGAAGCGGATCTAGGTTTATTATCTAAGAGTGCCATTTCTCCGAAAATGTCCCCGCTTTGTAAAACTGCGAGAAGCACTTCGTTAGAGTCCACGATCTTAGTGATCTTTACTCTTCCATGTTGGATAATATACAATTCTCTACCTGGCTCGTGCTCGCAGAAGATCATCTCGTTGTCGCCATATGCACGGTTAAACTTTGTATAATCTATGGGAGGAGGAGCAACTGGTTGATTGACTGTTTGTAATTTTAGTTTTGCCTGAGTAGCAAACTGGCCATTAGGAAGATATTGTAAGTACTTCTGGAAAGCATAAGCAGCGTGAAGAGTGTTCTTTTGGTTGAAATAATATTCTCCGATCGCAAATAACTGGTTCGGATCTTCTTCAACAGCAGTACGGAAAGACAGACGAGTGATCGTAGAGTCGAACTGTCTGAGTTTCATGGAGAAGTAACGAATGATCTTCATCGCTACCGGAGTATTTTTTTGGATCAGAGTTCCGAACTGATCATAACTAACCTGAATTAAAGAAACGTCAGTGAGAGCAATTGCAGATTCGATCTGAGCGTGCTGGCTCATTGCAGCAACCACTCCGAAAAAATCCCCAGGCCCCAAAAGTTGGTTCGGGTCCTCACCTACTACTTGGTTTTCGCGGGTGACCCTAACCTTGCCTTGTCGGATGATAAAGAAATTATGGGCTTCTTTCTTGCCTTCGACGATGACATAGGACCCTTTCGGGTAATTCACGATTTGAAAGAAGCCGTTGGACATACTTACCAGAGATTAAAAAATTCTTCCGTGGGAATTCAACTATAAACTAGTATCGGCTCGCGATGAGGGAATTCGGACTGAAATCCGAGTATTTCCTTATTTTTCGCGACAAGATTCCCCTTCCGGAGAAGATTCTTCCCCATCCGAAAGTAGATCGATACCGGAGAACTCCAGTGCGGCTTTCTCTGCCATAGCTCTGGAGTAAGATTGTCTGCAAATAGAGGAGAAAATCTGCTTCGCCTGGTCGATTTCTCCCATCTTGGCGAGTAGGCGCCCGGCTTCCAAGTAGGATTCTAACCCAAATTCTCCTGTCGGTTCCATTTTATACAGGTCCAGACTCACTTCTAATGCTTTTTCAGGGCGATCCAACTTCAGAAAACAATCTTTGAGAAGGCTAAGCACCCTATTTTTTTTAGAATTTCCGGGATAAAGAACCAAGAAGTTACGAAGACTTTCCGCTGCCTTGTAAAAGCGACGGTCCTTATATGCTTCCTCAGCGATCCTAAACAGAATGTCGGGATCAGAAGGTCCTTGTTTGGAAGGATTCTCCCCTTGAGCAAATGTGGAGAAGGAGAATAAAAAAATAAGAAGGAATAAGACTAGGATTCGGGAGAGACCAGACGCTTTTGAAGCAACGTTCGAGAAAAAGGGAAAATGTATGCCCTTAAAATAAAATCCGGAAAACAAGAGTACCTACCAGAGCTAAGCTCTATATAGATTATCAGTCGTTTTCCGGATTTTATGAATTACTTTTTTTTATCTATTTTCTTCCGGTGGAATTCACAGAGGCGATACAACCTACCAGTAGACGGATTTTTTTTACCTACTTTAGTGCCGCAGACGATACAAAGACCTTCTTTCCTTCTCCTTTGGTAAAGGAGCTGAACCCTCTCCGCCCCAGACAGGTTGTATTTACTAACCTGAATGCGAAATCCTTTATAGAGGTAATTACCTATAGCTTCAACAGCTTGAGTTTTTACCCCGGCGATGATCTTTTCCAAATCATCGTTAGTGACTTTCTTTGGTTTCATAAATGTTAACTGACGTAACAACAGTTATATTCTTACAGACTTAGTAAAGTGTTTTTAATTTTCCGCATAACACAGCATAAAATTTTTTGACAAAACTCGTATTAGGTTGCTGTTTTTTTAATAAATTTCTTCGTCTGAGGGCCTCTCTGTTTCGGCTAACGATTAATATTTAAAACTATCGATTATTTCGATCAGGGCAACGTTAAGTCGTTTTACACCAATTCTCGATAAATATGGAAATTTATTTCCATAGCTCTGACATATAACGGAGATTTCATTAGGCGATTATAGCAAAACAAAAAGATTTAAACTAACGATGAAAAGCCGAGCCTTTAAGGGATATGTCACTGATATCAGCCTATCTAAAAAATCATTACTTGAAGGCTTGAACGCCAAAATTGCATTTTTATCGATAGATTTTTTTCAGAAAATAAGTCATATTAGATGGCAGATCGGTTTTAGAATTTATTATGAAAACAACTGTTCACATATTATTAATTTTTCTGGCTTTCTTCCAATTAACTTCCTGTTCTAAATCACCTCAAGAAAAAGTAAAAACGATACTTTCCGATGCACAATTAAATGAAGAAGAAAAGATCAAAATGGCAGCGTTTGCCTTATTCGGTGAAAGGTTGAAGGAAATTGATCTAGTCAAAGTCCAAGATGAAAAAGGATCTAAATTCGAAGTCTATTTAGGATTCGGAGGAACTTCTGCACTTACATTCTTAGGTTCCGAAAATTATTCTGATCATATGAAATTGGAATTAGCTCTTGGTACTTATAAATTCCTACAATCTTTACAGGGTTTTCGTTTCGGAAAATATAGAATGAGTCTCATCAAACCATTTTTCATTAAAAACGGAGAAGCAAGAGGCGCTGAAGAATTCGAGATCTATAGATTCAGAGCAGAAGGAGAAGATCTGAAGAATGTAGCAGGCTTCAAAGAAACTGACGCATTCTCCTCTGATAATTACGATGTTCCTTCCGAAAAGGTAGTAACAGTTTTAAAAAATATGATAGATCATTGGCAGGTAGAACTGGACCAATTTGCAAGAGTAGAGATCAAGTAAGCAAGGATCTCATTCTTTTAGGGTAATTCGTAAAGATCCCATCCACACCTAAATCAATACCGAACTTCAATTCTTCTTCAGTATTCAAAGTATAAACTAAAACCTTAAACCCTTCTTTCTGGATCTTGGAAACTGTTTCCTTATCCAAATCCTTTGCAGAAAGATTCAAACTGAAAGCGTTCAATCTGAAACCAAGATCCAATGCTTCCATCCAAGAAGAAGTTTCCTCTCCAATCAAGATGCCAAGTTTTGCCTCTATCGATAATTCTCTAATACGAACCAAAGAGTCCCAGCAGAAGGAAGAGAATAATGTTTTATGAAAGAGAGAGTTTTGTTTTGTGTAATCGATCAGTTCTTGTTCAATAGGAGTTTCGATCGGGATCTCTTCGTAAGCTCCTGATTTAATTTCCACATTCAGTCCGATATTCTTGGATTTTAGATAATCCCAGACTTCCCAAAGATCCGGTATCTTCTCCCCTTTAAACCTTGGGTCTTTCCAAGAGCCTGCATCCGCCTTACGGATGATATTAAATGGAAGAAGTTTCACTTCTCCTTTTTGATCAGTGGTTCTATCCAATGTATCATCGTGTATGACTACGATCTTACCATCAGCGGAATGAATGATATCTAGTTCTATCCAATCCGCCTTAAGCTCCCAGGCTTTTTGAAAGGAACTCATCGTATTTTCCGGATATTCCCCGCTGTCTCCCCTATGAGCAATTACCCAAGGTTTAGGAAGGAAGAATGGGTCTGTCATTAGAAGGCCCAACCCACAAAAAGATTCAAACCGAAGCTAGAGCCTGGCAATCTTTCCGCATTCTGATATGCGTACCTTCTATATAATAGATCTCCGATGCTTGCGGTTCTATCCGAATAATAAAGATCTGAAACAGAGAATGAATTACGATAAGGGGCATACCAACTCCATACACCTTCCCAGCCGAAAAATAAACCGGATGTAGTTTGGAATCTGAATCCTACTCCAAAGCCTGCATAATTCCTTGGTCCGGAACTATAAGAATCTTTTTCAAAACGATATGTATTGCCTGCGGATTCCCAATAAAGAGCAGTTTGGTTCTTTTGGTAATGTTCTCTTCCTAACCAAAGAGAAACGAAAAAAGGAGAATCTGCAATGAACCTTTGGACGAAGAACGCCCCTCCCCAATACTTCTCCTGGTTATTTCTCAATCTTCCATAAAAATCATGTGGGGGAAGAAAATAAGAATATGCAGCATCATTATCGAAACGATTCACATAAGTGTTGGTATAACCGTTGAGTCCTATTGCCCATTGGGAATCTAACATTCTTGCGATCTGCAAAGAATAATATTTTTCGGAACGCCCAAAACCAAAACCACCTATCTGGTTCTTGAACTTCTCCCTAAGTTCTGCTTGGTTAGGTGAAGTTGGGGTTTTTTCAGGAGGAAGTCCATTCATAGGACCGGGCTTTTGTTCTATAGTTTTATCTGGAGAAGGTTCCAAAGTTTGGGACCAACTCTGAGAAGATATAATACAAAGAAGAAAGATAGATAAGATCGGAAAAAACGGTGAGGCCAGTCTTTTAGGGAAAAGCATCCCTAGCAAAAACACCCGAAAACGAAAAATGTCAAGCAGTGGAAACTGAGAGGAGGGAAGAAATTAGCAGGCGAGGTTTCCCTTCGCCCGCTCGTCGGAAATTAAGCTTTTCCTTTTGCAGTAGCTTTGATTGTTTCAGCTACTTCGGTCAATTTAGCTTTAACAGCGTCTAATTGGCCTTCTGGAACGCGTTTTTTGATCTCTTCGGAGATTTGATTGTACTTCTCAACGATCTTACCACGAGTTTCTTCGTAGTTTTTACCGGCAACAGTGGAAACTTCTTTGATTTCGTTCAAAAGTTTATCCACAGACTCGCGAATTTTTACAGAACCTTCAGAATTGTCTGCAGCACCTTTAGCTACTAATTCTCCGTAGGTTTTTTCCAAATCCACTTTCGCTTTGTCTAATCCTTCTTGTCCAGATTTCAAAAGTCCGATTCCAGCGTTAAGAATGTCCAACAGTTGTTTTTCCATTTTTCTCTCCTTTTTCCGCCGCACTTTTGGTGCAGCGCACAATCCATTCATATTGCACCGCACCATAGAGGTCAACCTCTAAATTACAAAAAATTAGAAAAAAATAAAAAAGAAAACTAGGTCAGATCCGACCCGGTTGGACTTCCAGCTTAGGATATTTGAGGTCCATATCCTCCAATTCCTTGCGAACTGACTTAGCGATCAAATAATCCCTATACCATTTCTTGTCAGAAGGAACGATCACCCAAGGAAAACGATCTTTAGAATGGGAAAATATCCATGCATACGCATTCTGATAGTTCTTAAAATTTTTATGAGCTTCTAGATCGCTTGGATCGAACTTCCAATTCTTTTCAGGATTGGATAATCTTTCTTCTATCCTTTTGATCTGCTCTTCTTGGGAAATATGTAAGAAAAATTTGAGGATATGAGTATGATTTTCCTTAGATACAAATTCCTCGAATGAATCGATAAACTCTAATCTTTCTTTAAGCTTATCCTTAGATAAACTTTCGGAAACGAAAGGAACCAGAATATCCTCGTAATGGGAACGATTGAAAATCTGGATCCATCCCTTCCCGGGAAGTTCTTTGTGAATTCTCCAGAGAAAGTCCCGACTCAATTCTTCTTGTGTAGGGGCCTTCCAAGCCTTACATGTGCATCCTAAAGGATTTAAAGCAGAGAAAAGTTTTTTGACCGATCCATCTTTTCCGGAAGCATCCACTCCCTGTAGAATGATGAGTAATGATTTCTTTTTACCTGCAAAAAGACGGATCTGTAATTCTTCTATCCTTTCCAATTCCTTCAAACGAAGTTCTTCCGCTTTTTCTTTGGAAAGATCTTTGTCCGGTTCTGTGGAATATTCGGAAAGTTCAATCATTCTATACTACCAACGAGCGATATGATCTTCTGCCCAGCCTTGTCCGCTTTCAATCCTAAATTCACTTTTTCCTATTCGGAAAACTCCATCGAAACTTCCGATCATTTGATTCACTTTAGAAGCGATTAAACCCATATTGGAATACGCCTTTCTGTGAAAATCCGGAGTGAACACAAGCTCTACCGCTTTACTTTCCTTGGAATAGATCATCCAAGGTTTTTTCGGATCTTTTTTATCAAATTCAAAAGCGATCACAGAAGGAATTTTAAAAATTCTACCATTGATAAGAAGTGCATTTTCAGTGGTTCCGGTTCCGTCTGTCCAACCCCCACCTAGATTCATTCCATACACTTCGTTGCCACCAGGACGATAAGACATAGAAGCCCAATTCCATTTGCTGAAATAAGGCCATACCCCTCTTCCATAATCCAGGACTCCGAAAGAAGTTTTAGGTTGGAATTCATAAGATTTAGAAGCAGTTGTTACTTTTCCTTTTGCTCCTAGTCCGAATAATTTATGAGTGTATTGAAAACGATTTCGATTCCAAGGAACCACAACATTCAAACTTTCCCATTGCTCAGGAACTTGTAATGTAAGATCTGCTTGGATCGACTTGTTTGTTCCCTTTAAGAAATCTACTTTGATCTTATAATTTCCATCTTCGTCGATTTGGAAATCCAGAAATCCTTCTTTGCCTTCGTAACGAGCATTGCTGGAAACTGTTTGCCCAAGCAAAGTACCTTTACCAAAAGGAGTGATTACGGTTGCCTCTTGGAATTCTCCGGTCCTTCTATCAAGCCAATAACAAAAGATCACACCGGCGTAATCGATATCCGAAACAGTAAAGGAAGCCAAAAAGTTTTGATCGTAAAAACACCAGTAATTCCATTTTTTCTTACGAAGCCAGTGGCCTTTTACATTACATCTATGTAAGGGAGTTTTGGACCAGCCGATCGCATTCCGATTCACTTTACCGGAAGGATCACATAAAATGGTAGGTTGTTGGATTTCTGTTTCTAAATTCATGCTCTCAAAGGACAATACAGGAAGAATGTACGGACCCACAATCTAAATTTCTTTTGCAATTTTTCCTAAAGTTTGGATAGCAGAGATCACCTTTGGCCCCATTAGAACTCCTGCATTAATTCTAAAATTGTTCACATACTTACCTGAAAGAGAGAAAAGATTTCCCGGAACTAAACTGATCTTCTTCTTAGCAGCTTGGAATCTGAGAACTCTGGAATCTTTTCCTTTAGGAAGTTCTATCCAAAGAAGAAAACCACCTTGCGGAATGGCGACCTTGGTCCCCTTCGGAAAATATTCCAAAAAAGAATCCGCATACGAAAGTACCAGACCTCCCAATCTTCTTCTAAATTCTCTCAAATGTCTTTCATGAGCAAGAGATCCTATAAAATAAGAAGAAGCAAGTTGAGGAATTGCAGGCAAAGAGATTGCCTCCGCTAAACGAAGGCGTCTAGCGTTCTCCACTTTTGTTATATCACTGATCATCCAACCGATCCTAAGACCTGGATTCACGGATTTAGAAAGAGAAGAGACCTGAGTTACAATTCCTTCCGTATCTAAAGATAATAAAGAAGAAGGACGAATGCCTCCGTTATGCTGCAAGTCTCCATAAATATCGTCCTCAAGAATTTTCACACCATACTTAGAAGAAATTTTCAGAAGTTCTTTTTTAGATTCCAAAGGCATAAGACTTCCCGTAGGATTCGAAAAAGTAGGAATTGTAATTAAAAATTTAGGGGATTCTTTCTTTATTACGGAAATATAAGATTGAAGATCCAAACCTGTAAAAGGATCGGTAGGGATCTCAATCGCTTTTAATTTTAACTCTGACAAAATTTGGTACAAAACAAAATGAAGAGGGCTTTCGACAGCAACTTTATCACCCGGTTTAGTAGAAAGACTCAAAGCCAAAAATGCGGCCTCTGAACAACCTAAAGTGATAAACACTTCTTCCGGACGAACTCTTCTTTCTTTGCCGGAAGAACGTATCGCGATCTTCTTTCTTAACTCCAAAATACCGGCGGCATCCGAATATTTATAAACCTGGGAGTCCTTTAAGGATTTCTTATATGATTTCTGCAAAGAAGAATAAGGTAAAAACTGAGGATCAGGAACTGCCGCACCGAAAGGAATAAAACCTGGATCCGCAAGTTCCGACATCAAAGAACTTACCTCTTCTGGAACAGAAGGATTCGGAACTCTTACAGGTTTTTCTAATTTGTATTTAGGATAAAGTTCCGGCCTGGGAAGAACAAAATACCCGGACCTTTCTCTCCCGCTGATAAAACCTCTTTCCTGAAGAATACCAAAAGCCTCAACCGCAGTAGAAAGATTACATTCTTCGAATAAACAGATCTTTCGCAGAGAAGGCAATTTGGAACCGGGAGGAAATTCCCCGGATTCAATCCTTCCTATCAAAGAATTTGCTATCTTAGAGTATTTAGTTAGAAGTCGATCTGTATTGGTCATAAAAACGATTTCTGTATCTGTATGGTAGTCTCAATTTAATGTATAAATCAAATAAGAAGATGGGCAAGTTAATTCTAGAAAATACCTCCGAAATTTTCAGACCTTCTGCAAGGACTGAGAGAACTCCTGCGTCTGTGACGAGAGATATATTAAAGGTGATCGATACACCTGGAATGATCTCATTCGCAGGTGGACTTCCTGATGATTCTCTATTTCCTATCCAAGATCTAAAAAATATCTTTGAGACTTCTATTTCTAAAAAAGGTGCAAGATTATTCCAATACGCCGACACACAGGGACATTCCGAATTACGTGCTTGGATCGCTAATCGATATTATCCAGGTTCTTCAGCAGAGGAAATTCTTTTAACCTCTGGCTCCCAGCAAGCACTGGACCTACTCAGTCGTTATTTTATAGAAGAAGGTTCCCCTATACTTTTAGAAAGGCCAAGCTATTTAGGAGCTATACAAGTTTTCTCTTCTTATGCTCCTTCTTTCATCGGGATTAATTATGGAGAAGAAGGTCCGGATATGGAAGAGTTAAAGTATGTTCTGGCTACTTCTTCTGAAAAACCTAAATTCTTTTACTGTATACCTGATTTCCAAAATCCTTCTTCGTATTCTTATTCTTTAGAGATTAGAAATTCTATTTCTAAGTTACTTTTAGAAAATGGAATTCCAATATTAGAAGACACGGCTTATAGAGAATTGTATTTTGAAGAGGAGCTTCCGATTTCCTTATGCGAATTAGGCCCGGAACATACGATATCCATTGGAACATTTTCCAAAACCCTTGCACCCGGATTGAGAATAGGCTGGATCAAGGCCCCTAAAAAAATACTAAAAGATCTGATTGTACAAAAACAATCCATGGACTTACATTCTCCGACTTTAAACCAGGAATTAGTTTATGGATTTGTATCTTCTTCCAAATACGAAAAACATCTATCCTTGATCCGAAAAACCTATCAAAAGAAATCCGGACACACATTTGATTGTTTACAGAAATATTTTAGAAACACTATTTCATTAAAAATTTCTAAAGGAGGATTATTCTATTGGTTGGAATTCCCACAAGAGATCGATACGGATCTACTTTTCCGGAAATGTTTGGAGAAGGGACTTGCTGCGGTTCCGGGATCTTCCTTCTTTGTTGGTAAACCGGAAACAAATCATCTACGTTGGAACTTCTCTAACGCTTCTGAAGAACAAACAAAGCTTGGAATTGAAAGATTATTTGAAGTTTATAAGGAAATGACCAAAGTATAAAGGATTCCTTCTTTGTATCCTGCTTTTGAATTTAGATTGCGAAGCCGCATCCAAGGATATATACTCCTTCTCCCCGGGTGCTTAAATGTCGGATCATATTTCAGTCCCAAACACAATTCTCTCCAAACTCCGTTTAATCTGTTTGGACCTTCCGGAAGCTTATGAAGAACAAGCTTGGATCGGAACCCGTTGGTGTATCAAAAAGAAAAATTTTGCACATACATTGATGTTGCAGAACGGTTACCCACCTGCTTATGCAAAGGCGTCCGGCTTAGAAGGAATTGTTTGTTTATTAACTTTTCGTTTTTCTCCCAAAAAGATGGATGTTTCTCGTTTTAAACAATATCCATTTTTTAAACCAGTTTGGTGGGAAGATATCATCGGACTTGTAATCGATGATTCGGTTGATTGGGACGAAGTAGAGATTCTATTAAAGGAAAGTTATTGTCTTCTTGCGCCTAAGAAATTAGCAGAGATGGTTTTGAATCGCTAGTTAAAATCAGAAAAAGAGAAGAGGAAAAAATTTTCGGCGGGAGGAATCCCCCGCCGATATTGGGAGGTTCAAAAGGCTTATATTAAGCAGTTTTTTTAGTTGGAGCAGCAGTCTTTTTAACTGTCTCCGTAACTTCGCTAAATTTTGCCTTGATAGCTTCGATTTGTTCAGCAGGAACTAATTTCTTAGCTTCTTCTGCAATCTGGTTGTAAACTTCAAGTGCCTTAGCGCGAGAATCTTCGTAGGTTTTAGTAGCAGCAGTAGATAATTCTTTTGCTTCGTTTAAGAATTTGTCTACGAACTCACGAACACGAACAGATGCTTCGGAATTGTCGGAAGCGCCTTTAGCTGCGAGTTCTTGAAAACTCTTAGTAAATTCTGCTTTCGCTTTATCCAGACCTTCTTGTCCGCTTTTAACCAAACCAAGACCTGCGTTCAGTACATCTAGAATTTGTTTTTCCATTTTTAGCTCCTTGGCACACCGTTGTGCGGCGCACAATCCATTTGTAGTGCGTAGCACAAATGGAGTCAACCAAAAAACGAAAAAAAGTTTCAAAGCTGGATTTTTACGGCATTTGAGTAATGCGACGCACTTATGGCAGGGTTTTATCGGGATTTTGATGAAATCTGTCGAAGTATATGAATTCGCGCGGACTTATTTACAGGTTATGCACGTTTGAGAAACGTTTCACTGCTTTACTTATAAGTTGGAGATTCATTTCCGTACTTTTTTTTAGCCCGGAATAAAGAAGAAGGCTCTTTTTCGCGACTGCAAGCCTCTCATTCTTCTTCTCTTCTAATGTGAGCTCTGTATCGTATCCTTCCGTAATCGCTAAGATCACTCTCTGCAGACTGATCCCTAAAAATTCAGTGAGTCCTTTTTTTGAACTGATCCGATCATCTATTACAGAAATATCATGTAATGCTTTTCGAATAGACTCTTTATCCTTCTCCCCGTTTTGGATGAGGTTGTATATTTTTTCGGAAAGAACTTCTCCTGTGGAGACTTGTATTCCGAATTCTTTTAACTCTTTTCTTATATTGTTTAATTCTTCTGAGACTTTTTTTCCATTGATCTTAGAAGATAGAAGTAGCCGGATCTTCGCTTTGATCTCAGAAACATCCTCTGTATTCGAAGGATTTTGTTTGAACCATTCTTTAAATGTAATATTATTGATACCTTCTAACTTGGCTCCGTCTTTTCCAAGATTGGCCCAAGGGCGGTCCTTGGATCTTTCTTCGAACCATTTTTTAAAGATTAGAAGTTTTTCGTTTGTCCTGAGCTTTTTTCCTTCAACAGATTCGATCCATTTTGGCGGCAAAGCAGTCATTTGTTTATAATTATGATGTTCTCTTCTTTGAGTCCTGGATTCTAGAAAGTTCAACCTTTCTTCTAAGATCGCTCCCTTGCAGTGAGCCTGGGAACCTGGGAAGGAAAGGTCTTGTCCTAAAAGTAAAATGGATCTCGCATCCATCTTCTCCGCAAGACTAGCCGCATTTGTAGAAACGGAACCTCCAAAATCTACGGCCCCCAATCCGTTTTCGGAAGCACTCTCCAAAAGTTTGATCCAAGGAAAAGGTGAAGAAGTAAGAAAATGATTTTTACCTATATAAGGCATTCTTAATGAATGATAGGAGGTGGTTGGATCAAATATAAACTTTGCATTTCCGGAATATCCTTCTAAATATTTCGAGTTTAAAGGTTGAGGATCCACGCTAAATACAAGATCTGGATCTATTCCTGATCTTTGTAGAATGAGAAGTGCAGTGTCTACTGCGATCAATATAAAGTTTTCTCTATAATCTTTTAATTCCTGTAAGGAAAGATAGAGAGAAGGTCCAGCACCACAGACAACCACGTCCACTTTGGATTTGCATAGACCGAATAATTCGTTTATAGGCTGCATATCCACAAGTTCGGGGAGATTCCGAATAAAATTTCCCGTCCAGACCTTCTCAAATCTAGTTAATGTTGCAGTGTTTACATCTTTCTTATGGAAGAATGTTTCTGCCAAAAATCTAAGTTCTTGGTATTCATCCTTTTTCCATTGTAGACTTCCTCTATGAGGGATAAAACTTACAGGATATCCCGAAATTCCTTTAAAGCCCTCGTAAAACGCGGATTCTTCATATGGTGGAAGAAAAATCCTCAACTTCCCGGAAAGGATCATTGGAGAAAAATCGAAAAGTGAAAATGCCGCTTTAATGATTTCCGGAAACGGCTCCATCCATACGCAGATTATTTTATCAAATCCTAATGTATATTGTATGGAATAGCCGAGACCTGCTCCGAAAAACAGAAATGCTCTTTCTTCGTCCCCTTTTTTCAGATCTGCGAGTTGCCTTTCCGCTTCCTTGCGAGGATCCATGGAGCTATGTAATAGAACATTACCGATCTTTAAACTAGGATCTTCTGTTTTCGTAGGAACGATCTCGAAATTGGTTTGAGCGGATCCAATTCTTTCGGAGGCTTCCGGCGCGAAGCTACGAAGTGAGGCCAAATTTTTTTCGAGTAAATCCGACCTGAATTCTTTCATTGGAAGAATACGTTTATCCTTTTTCCTTCGTAAGAAGAACCTGGAGTAGGATCTTGTTCGTAACAAAAACCGCTTCCGTGAAGTTTATAAGGGACTCCTAAAGGAGCTAATAATTCTACCACTTCTCTTTTACTTCTTCCAATCAGATCAGGTATACGTTCCGATCTTCCCGTAAGTGGTTTTCGGTCCAACTTAGGAAGATTTACGTTAACCGTTCTCTCCCCCTGCTCTATGATAGGGATAATATTCTCCACCACTTCTCTAAATACAGGGGCAGCGAGTCCTCCACCAGTATGGCTATCACCTCTTGGTTCATCAAATAGGATCAAACCGACCACTTTAGGTTTATCAGCAGGGAAAAATCCCAAAAAAGAAGCGGACCATAATCCGTCCTGGTAACCTCGGCCGGAAACTGCCTTTTGTCCTGTTCCTGTTTTTCCAGCGATGGAATATTCTTGTATGTATGCGTTCTTGCCTGTCCCTGCTTGGACAACTCTAGTCATCGCCTTCAATAATCTTTCGGTGGAGTATTCTTTGATACCTACAGGAGTTTCTTCGGACTGGAACTCCTGTAAGACTTCTCCATAAGAATCAGTGATATGAGAGACTACCCTAGGTGTGATAAATCTTCCTCCGTTTACAATGGAGGCAGCGGATGCAACTAACTGTATTGGAGTTACGGAAATTCCTTGGCCTATCGCCATGAACATCGGAGTGGTCGGCGTCCATTTGTTCAAGATAGGCATATATCCCACAGATTCGTTGGGTAGAAGTCCAGATCTATCCCCAAAACGGAATCGTTTCATATATTCGTAAAGTACGTCGTTCGGGATCTTTGCAGCTGCTTTAATAATTCCCGCATTACAAGAATATTGTAGGATCTCCTCCAGATTCACTTTTCCGTGAACATGTGTACATTTGATCCTGGTTTTTCCATAATCCACATAGCCCGGACAATCGAATTTTTCGTTAGGATGTATTAAGTTTTCGTTAAGAAGAATACTTGCTAAGAAAATTTTCATCGTGGATCCGGGCTCATATACATGTCGGATCGCCCAGTTCGTATGGGAATATTCTTCAAAGGATGAATAACGATTTGGATCGAAAGAAGGAAAACTCGCCATCGCCAATATTCTTCCGGTATGGATCTCCATTAAGAGCCCAACCGCTCTTTTGGCTCCTGCTTCTTCGAATCTTTTTCCTAGAGATTTTTCTAATTTGAATTGAATGAGGCCATCTAATGTCAAATGGACGTTCGCGCCTCTTGCAGAATCTGCCTCGGTAGGTGTCATCAATTCTTGATTATAATAATATTCTAAACCTGAGAGTGCCTTATCATCATCCATTCCGGTAAAGCCAACAAGACTTGCGGCCAAACTTCCATGAGGATAAACTCTTTTAAATTCTCTTTCCCTTCTCACTCCGGGAAGGGCCATTTCCATGATACGACTTGCAGTTGTATCATCTATCTCCCTCTTTAAAAGGAAGTATCTGCTTTTTTCTCGGATCAAAGATTCTATTTTTTCAGGAGGAATATCCAGGTACGGAGAAATTTGTACGGCAGTGAAATTCGGATCGTAAACATTTCCAGGATAGATCCCAATCGTGGAAGAATCAATGGACAATGCCAACTCGATCCCTCTTCTATCATAGATAGCTCCTCGTCCGATCCTTTCTCCATTCTTGAATGCAATCTCTCTATCATTGAAAAATACTAGATAGCCAACTCGGACCAAAAGCCCGGAGAAGAATATGCATAATAGAACGAATAGGATGGTGAATCTTTTTCGATTGAGAGGGTTATAATCCATCGATGAGCGAGCCGCTTATATAAATTTCGGTCTTTTTCAGAATGATTAAAGAGCTTTTCTAGTACAAGTGAAATCCTAGTTGGAATAATGGCTTAAAAGCTGGTGATTACCTTTCCTCTCAACTTTTTGAATGGAATTAGGCCGTAATTTCTGGAATCAGTGGAAAATTCTCGGTTATCTCCCAAGACTAAAACGTAACCCGGCGGGATCCTGCCTGAATCTCCTATGCCGATATTTCCGGAGACTCCGATCACTGGTAGAATAGATGCAGACGGTGCTTGGGTTTTGTAGCCTGAATTTAAGAAAGGTTCCTCTAAGGAAGAATCGTTTATCAAAATTCTACCTTCTGAAAATCTGAAAAAATCTCCAGGAAGTCCTACTACTCTCTTTAAACTTAGTTCTGCTCCGATCCCATCCAAGACCAATACATCGAATCTATCTACATCCGGTTCTAAAATATATAAAACCCAAGGGCCGACCTGTGCAGGGAAGCCCCATTTTTTGACCAAAACCCAATCACTCTCTTTATAGCTAGGCATCATACTCGTACCGCTAATCAAATAGAATTGGATTACGAAGATCCTGAAATATAATATGAAGAATATTGCAAATAAGATCGGAAAAGAAAGTTTGATCCAGTGAAATGCGGACTGCCGGATCGAACGAATTATTTCCGAATTAAATTTCATTATGATTTCGTATATATTGGACGAGACTATGCAGTCTTGGTCTCGTTATTAATTTCTAAAACTTTCGGTTTTTCTTTCCACCAAATAAAAGGTTGTTCTATCAGTAAAAAAATTGGCCAAGAAGCCAAGATCGCAAATCCAAAACATATCAGGTAGAGTTTTGGTAATACACTTAAAGTAATCAATGTTTCTCCCCTAAGAGCCCATCCAGTAGCAATTCCCATCAAAGGTATATTCCACAAATATACTGTGAATGTGATCCTAGACAACGGACGGAAGATCGGCAATCCTAAGACAGTTTTGAATATTCCTTCTTTTTGGATTGCAAGATAGATGATCAAAGCCAAAGCGATATTGTAAAAATTATTCGCAATAGTCAATCGAATGATATGTTTCCAATCGAATGAATAAGAGATCAATATGAATACGATTGCAGTAAACCCTATCAGAGAATATTTCAGCTTTCCTAAACTTTCTCCTACCGGTTTATAATCCACATATTCTGCCAAAAGCATTCCTGCGATCATTGAATCGAGCCTATTCTCCGTCCAAAAAAGTGCTTCAGCGTTCATGGAACCTTTGGAATACAGATAACATCTAGATAAGAAAGGTATAATATAGATGATCGATAATATGATTACTCTTACTTTTTTAGTTTTAGAAAATAAGAAGAAGGGCCCAAGGACAACCATCAAAAAATAGATCTGTTGTTCTAAGGAAATATACCAGCCCACATCTAAAACCCTAGGAAAGAAGTTGGACAAGAAAATCCCATCTGCCCAAACATAATCCATAGCCTTTTGCCCTTTAGTTATCAGCCAAAGCAAATCCGGACTGGGATTTTGTAGATATTTCAGATTTTCCGCTTGTTTATAAAAATAATAATAAGAAAAAGCTAATGCTACGTAATATGCGGGAAGTATTCGCAAAGAACGATTTATGATAAACTTCCGATAAGGAAAACTATTCTCTCTTTTATAAGATTGGAGTATACCTCCATAATTCAGGAAGCCTCCCAATACAAAAAATACATCCACGATGGTGGTTTGGTTCTCTACAAACCAAGATAACCAGAAAGGCATTTCTCCCATTGCTTTCCGTGAGAAAACCCAAAGATGGTTGGTCATTACCATCAGGATCCCGATCGCCCTAATTCCGTTTAAAGATTCTATTTCTCCCTTTTTGGAAGCAAAGATAGAGAGTATATAGGATTTCATAATGAAGAGATTTGCTTCCCGAATTGAAATAGAAACTTTTCAGGTATCTGCTAGCAAGAAATAAATCCAAAGAATCTCTAGGCTTTAAGTTACGATTTCATAGATATGATAAGAAAAGAGAAGTATTTGTCTTGCTTGCAAAGAAATTCCGGATCATTCTTCTATGCATGACTTCGAATAGCCCGATCTCTCAATATGTTTCCAGATTCAAAGCGGAGAAAGGAAAGATCTTATCCTTTCTTTCAGCGTTTCCTTTTTATGGAGAAGTCTTAAAGAACCATCAATATTATGAAGCGGATAGAATCTCTCGAAACGAATTATCCAAAAAATTGGATTCTCTCAAAGAACCGATTCGTAGGATTGAAGAAAATTTCGTCCGAGAAAGAAGAATGGACCTAATCGGTTCCACCGAGGTCTTACTTTCCATCTTAGAAAGACTCAAAAATGAAATTATTGGAGCAAGTTACGGCCTAAACGGATTGGGAACTGGATTTAAAGCGACCGAATCTGAGTTGGAAGCTTTGGCAGAGTGGGACTATTCTTTGATCCATCATGCTGAGGAATTATCCACAAAAGTAAAATCTCCTGACTTTCCTCCAGAAGTTTCAGTAGACACAGTAAGGAACTGGGTTAGTAGTTTTAGATCCGAATTGGATGAATTCGATTCCGCCTTAAAAAGCAGAAAGGATGTCTTCTTAAAACGATAGTCTTATTTTTGATTTGCCGAATGTCGAGTAGTGAATAATATATTTCCAAGGAGTTCTTATGGCATTAATAGACGTAATAAAATACGAAGGAAAACCGGGAGAAATTGTATGGAAGTTTCCCCGTAACGATATCAGTACCTTCGGACAGTTGGTAGTGAACGAAAGCCAAGAAGCTATCTTCTTCAAAGAAGGTAAGGCTCTGGATATTTTCGGACCTGGAACTCATACTTTAAAAACAGGTAACGTTCCTATCTTAGAAAACTTAGTAAACCTTCCTTTCGGAGGACAAACTCCTTTTACCGCGGAAGTTGTTTATGTAAACAAGGCTCTTATCCAATTAAAGTGGGGAACTCCTTCACCCATCCAAGTAGAAGATCCTAAATACACGATCACATTGGGAGTGAGAGCAAACGGTTCTTATAATATCAAGATCGTGGACTCCAAAGCATTCGCAGTGGGAGTAGTCGGTGCAAGAGGAGCTTATTCACAAGACGAGGTGGATAATTTTTTAAGACCGATGATCGTGACTAGGCTAAGCGATTTTCTGGCAGAAGTTGTTTTAAAATCAGGTGAACCAATCACTCGATTGAACCAACATCTGGAAGAAGCTTCTTCCGCAGGAAAAACAAAGATCCAACCGGACTTCTCCAAATACGGGATAGAAGTTTTAGATTTTTTTGTTCAATCCATAAACTTCGATCAAAACGATCCGAACTTCCAAAAGATCCAGAAGGTTCTCGCAGACAAATTCGAGATCGATGCTCTGGGCGGAATGTACCAACAAAAAAGAATGTTGGATATAGGAGAAGCCGCTGCAAAGAACGAGAGTGGGAACGCAGGTCAAGGTATGTCCGCTGGTATGGGACTCGGAATGGGAATGAATATGGGCAATATGATGGCCGGAATGGTAGGTCAGAACAATGCCGGTGGGAATTCCAACCAGAACGATGCAACAGCAAGACTCACAAAACTAAAGAGTATGTTGGACCAGGGCCTGATTTCTCAGGAAGAATTTGATGCCAAAAAAAAGGACATTCTAAATTCTATCTAAAGTATGAGCCTTACCTTCACCAAGTTGAAAGCGGAATTCCGCTGTATCAACGATTCTTGCGGAGCAACTTACGATCTGAATGATATCGTATACGAATGTCGTAAATGTGGAAGCCTTCTCCAGGTTTCTCATGATATAGGAGCTCTCAAAGAAAAATCAGGTAAGGAATGGAAGGACCTATTCGATTCCAGATTGGGTTCGGTAAAATTTCCGAACAGTTCAGGTATCTGGAATAAAAGAGAATGGGTTCTTCCTCATGTAGAAGATTCTGAGATCGTAAGTTCAGGCGAAGGTCTTTCTCATCTATTTAATTCGGAAAGACTCACAAAACATTTTGGCTTAGGCGGCCTCTGGATTAAACAATGTGGGATCTCCCACACGGGTTCTTTTAAGGACCTGGGCATGACAGTCCTTCTCTCCCAAGTAAAACATATGTTGAATAAGGGAGCAAAGATCAGAGCGGTTGCATGTGCAAGTTCCGGAGATACTTCTGCTGCTTTAGCTTCTTACGCTGCTAAGGCTGGAATACCTGCGATCATTTTCCTTCCTGCCGGAAAAGTTTCCCAAGCACAATTGATACAACCAGTTTCTAATGGTGCAAAAGTAATCGCACTCGAAACAGACTTTGATGGTTGTATGAAGATTGTTAAAGAAGTTACCAAAGAAGCCGGCATCTATCTTGCTAACTCGATGAACAGCCTTCGTATCGAAGGCCAGAAAACGATCGCACCTGAGATCGTCCAACAGTTGGAATGGAAAGTCCCTGACTGGGTCATCATCCCCGGTGGAAATTTAGGAAACGTTTCCGCTCTCGGAGCAGGTTTCGAGATGGCAAAAGAATTGGGACTGATCGATAAACTTCCTAGGATCGTTTTGGCTCAGGCGGAAAATGCAAATCCACTCTATCTTTCTTATCTGAAAAATTTCGAAGAGTTCAGCCCTGTGGATGCGAAACCTACTCTTGCTTCTGCAATACAGATCGGAAACCCTGTATCTGTCCAAAAGGCAATTCGTACATTAAAAAAATTCAATGGGATAGTGGAGCAGGCAAGCGAAGCCGAACTTTCGGAAGCTTCTGCCAAAACCGATCTATTCGGATTGTATAATGACCCTCATACCGGAGTGGCACTTGCCGCTTTATACAAACTTATGGGCAAAGGGACCATTGCAAAAGGTGATCAGGTGGTCGTAATCTCCACTGCTCATGGTTTAAAATTCACCGAATTTAAACTCAAATTCCACGAGGGGAAAATCCCGGGAACCGACCAGAAATTGGTTAACGTTATTCGGTCCTGTAAGCCTGAAGTAGGAGCCGTGATGGACGAAATCAGCGGTTTTCTACAAATGAAAGGTTAAAATTTTTCATTCCCCACTGGAAATTCCCGTTCTTTTTTCCTGGGCGTTTTTCGTTTTTTTCTCGTAAGCCCGCCGGGGTCCATATAATCGAGAATCCAAATGTACGAGGGAATCGAGGAACTTCCTCAGGAATTCCTCTTCGAGGTCGAGACGGCCGTAAAAAAAGAAGAGCCAATTTCTATCATTACCTACGTCCTGAGTACCCGGGGCGAAAATAAGCTCAAACATATCATCCAAACCGTCCTTTCTAAATACAAAAGAGAGGATCTGACCGAACTTATATTTACCTCTGCAAAAGAGCTGATCGTAAATGCAACCAAAGCAGCAATTAAACGGGTTCTATTTAAGGAACTAGGTTTGAATATCGCTGACCCTTCCCAGTACGATTTAGGGATGGAGTCTTTTAAGGAAAATTTGGTCAGTAGAAAGTTTCCATACTATCGTAGGAAAATGAAAGAGCATGGTCTATTTGTAAAAGTTACTCTCAGCTTCAGTTCGGACCGGATCATTCTATTCGTACAAAATAATTTCACTCTCGCAGTTCGCGAAGAGAAACGGATAAGAGAGAAGTTTGTTCATTCTAAAGAATTTGACAATCTATTCGAATACTATATGAAATACGGTGATACCACAGAAGGTGCAGGTATGGGTATCACAATGGTGGAAATCCTGGTAGCCCAAAGCGGCTATGACCGCCATTTGTTTACGATCTATAGTCGCCAGGCGGAGAATAGAACAGTTGCCCGAGTCGAAATTCCCTTGGATCAGAATTATGTGCCCAGAAGGCAAAGATACCAAAAATGGTTACAAGAAAAGGCTAGCGGCTTAACATGACCTAAAGTTCTCCTTACTACAGTTAGGTCTTTAGCAATATGGAACAGAATCCTCAGACAAGTAAACTCCAAGAACAGGCAAATCAAATGAACCTGGCCTTGGAATCCGTTCATACCGAAGAACAAGCGATCGAACTTATCCAAGGAAAAATCAAAGACGCTTATCTTTTAAAATTAAGGATCGATGTTGAGAACAAAGCAGGCGTAGTTTTAGGATTACTGTCCAGATACAAAAACGAATTTTTAGAATTATACTCCTTATTCTCCAACTCATCTGTGATTCGAAAGATCAGAACTTTCGAGGACTTCGGTCAGATCTCTCACGATATTGCAGAAGCCGCTAGACAAGAAGCTCCAGATCCGGGTTTATCCGACGCAGTAGCAAGAATTCTGCATACTAAATTAACAAAACAAATATTAGAACAATATTATCCTATGTGGGATCGTAATGATACCGCAGCTTTAGTCAACATGCTGGAGAACCAGATCAAAACTAGTATGAAGATCAATATGATCCGCGTCCAAGCAGACGTGGAATATGTATCTAGTTTGAAATGTAGAGGTAAAAGTTTTTTTGCAGGTATTATCCAATCCATTCCTAAACCACCTGAAGAACCTGCGGAAGGTGCTGCCCCTATAGAGAATTTAGATCCGGAAAAAGCAGCTGTCATGCGCCAGATCGAAACCATTCGAAAAGGTTTCGGAAGAGTTGTGTTAGCTAAGACAATTCTTTCTCCAGTAAACGGAATCGACTTCGACGATTTGAACGAAGGAGACAAGATCCTATTACAACTTCCTTCCGTTTCTCCTGAAGAAAAGGCTTTGGCTAAAACTTTAGGTGCAATGGATAAAGACGGAAACGTAAAACCAGTGATCGGTTCTTTCGTAGCAATCGCTTCCGGTAAAAATGAATATCATATTTTTGCAAAAGGTCCTGCAGGAGTTCTTTTACAAGCATTCGAAGAAAGACCAGTTCGTTTAGCTAGACCTAAAACTGCTGCGAATGCTCCTCGTCCAGCGGGAATGGGTTCAAAACAATCCGAAGGAAGTAACACTCTCAACTATGCGATCTTAGTTGGAGTTGTGCTATTAGTCGGATTGCTTGCGTTTATTCTGCTGAAATAAGAACGTCTACCCGACTACTAGATTCACCAGTTTTCCAGGAACATAGATCTCTTTACGGATCTGTTTTCCATCTAAGAAGATCTGCACCTTATCCAAGGATTTTGCGATCTTAATCGCTTCGTCCCCTGCAATCTCTTTTGCAGCTTTGAATTCTGCTCTTAATTTTCCGTTTACCTGGACCACGATCAAGATCTCGTCGTCAGTTAGATACTTTTCCTCATAACCTGGAAAACCTTGGTAGGTTAAAGAATCAGACTTTCCTGCTAAGGACCAAAGTTCTTCAGCCAGGTGAGGAGCAAATGGAGCAATTAAAAGTAAGAACGGCTCTAGGATCTTGCGAGGTCTGCGTTGGCTTGGAGTTAACTCATTCACAAAGATCATCAATTGAGAAATAGCGGTGTTGAATGAGAAATTATTAATATCATCATCCACTTTTTTGATAGTTCTATGAAGTATCTTTAATTCGTCCTCATTCGGTTCAATATCTTCCAAACGGAAAGATTCTTCTGCGCCTGAATGATATAATCTCCAAACACGATTTAAGAAACGGAACACACCTTCGACACCCCTAGTGCTCCAAGGTTTCACCATTTCGAATGGTCCCATGAACATTTCAAAAAGACGTAAACTATCTGCTCCGAAATTCGTAACCACTTCGTCCGGATTGATCACGTTTCCTAATGATTTGGACATTTTTCTTTTGTCCTCACCTAAGATCAAACCTTGGTGAACCAATTTTTTGAAAGGCTCAGGAGTAGTTACATAACCTAAATCGAATAATACCTTATGCCAAAAACGTGAATAGAGTAAGTGAAGAACTGCATGTTCCGCTCCACCCACGTAAAGATCCACTGGCATCCATGCTTTTTCTAAATTTGAATCTACAAACTTGTCCGGGTTTTCAGGATCTATATAACGTAGATAATACCAACAAGAACCGGCCCACTGAGGCATAGTATTTGTTTCTCTGGTCCCGATCTCACCTGTTTCAGGATCCTTATACTTCAACCAATCTCCTGCTAAAGCAAGAGGAGATTCCCCAGTTCCAGAAGGTTTAAATTCAGATAAATTAGGAAGTTCTAATGGAAGTTCGGACTCAGGAATTGCCTTTGTAACTCCGGAAGGATAATGAACTAAAGGAATAGGTTCTCCCCAATATCTTTGGCGTGCAAACAGCCAATCTCTTAACTTGAATTGGGTTTTTCTTCTGCCGATCCCTTTTTTCTCCGCCCAATCAGCGGTTTTAGAGAATGCTTCCTTATATTTCAGACCATTAATGGAAACTTCGGAAGAAGAAGAATTAATACATACTGATTCTTTGGAATCGAAAGCGCCTTGGGATAGATCCCCTTCGATTACAGGTAGGATATCCAACCCGAAAGCTTTCGCAAACTCATAGTCTCGCTGGTCATGAGCAGGCACTGCCATGATAGCGCCTGTTCCATATCCATATAAAACATAATCACCGATCCACACTGGGATTTTTTTAGAAGGATCCGCAGGATTTAGAACATAAGCTCCTGTAAATACACCAGACTTCTCTTTAGAAAGTTCAGTTCGGTCCAGATCACTCTTTAAAGCGGAAATCTTTTTGTATTCCTGCACCTTCTCCCATTGTTCTTTGGTAGTGATTGAATCCACCAAAGGATGTTCCGGAGCAAGCACCATATAACTTACCCCAAATACGGTATCAGGACGAGTAGTATACACCTTGATCCCGTTTTGTGGAGAAGAACTATCAAAAGGAAATATAAGTTCTAAACCTTCACTCTTTCCGATCCAGTTCTTCTGCATTTCAAGAGTAGAACCTGGCCAAGAAACTAAAGATAGATCCTCCAACAGTCTTTCCGCATATGCAGTGATACGCATCATATACTGCCTCATAGGTTTACGAACTACCTCGTAACCTTTTCCAACCCATTCTTCTACTTCTTCGTTTGCGAGAACCGTTCCTAGACCAGGGCACCAGTTTACCGGAATTTCTGCCTGATATACTAAACGAAATCCGGAGAGAATGGTTTCTTTCTTTGCGTTTGAAAATTCTTTCCAATCTTTTCCGGAGAAGGTTTCGAGGTCCTCAAAGCCTTCTGAGCCCTTAGATTCAAACTTTTGCACCAATTCGGAGATTGGTTTAGCTTTAGAAGCCTGGAAATCATACCAGGAATCGTATAATTTCAGGAAGATCCATTGGGTGAATTTGTAATATTTCGGGTCTGTAGTGGAAATTTCCCTGTCCCAATCATAGGAAAGGCCGATCAATTTGATCTGCCTTCTGAAATTGTCCACATTCTGCTTTGTAGTGATAGCTGGATGGATCCCGGTCTGCATCGCGTATCTTTCCGCAGGAAGACCGAACGCATCCCAACCCATGGGATGCAAAACTTCAAAGCCTTTCATTCTCTTGTAACGAGAAATAATGTCTGTAGCGGTATAACCTTCAGGGTGACCAACATGCAATCCCGCACCCGAGGGATAAGGAAACATATCTAAACAATAGAACTTTGGTTTAGAAGAGCGTAGATCCGTTCGAAAGGAAGAATTCTTTTCCCAATAATCTTGCCATTTTGATTCAATTTTCCGAAACGGATAGTCCATACCGTGAAGTTTTTTCCTCCGGCCTAGAATCCAATTCTTTTTTGCTATACTGGAAGGTGATTATAGAGCTGAAAATCTTCAATGAGAGAGGTTTCCTTCCTTTTAGGAAGAAAAAAGGCATTATAAATTGTTACTAGAAGAAGTGTTTCTAAATTCTCGGGAACCAAAGACATCAATTCGGGTCCGAAATGAAGAAAGCCGGAGGGAAACCGGCTTTCTCTGGGAGTGAAATTCTAAGCTCTTGCTTAGAAAACGGACAAAGATATTGGATGAGATTCTGACTTATTTACGTACTGAGTCAATAACCTTGATAAGTCGACGAAATGTTAAGTTCAAACAATCTCGACAGAGGTCGTACTGAAAGAGATTCGGTGTTTCTTTACCGCATCCTTTACATGTATATTGCTTACTTTGCGCTTGTGTAAGTTCCGCTTCTTCTTCGTTCAAATCCGTCACTGCTAATAATTGCATTTTGCTCCCAGAAAATTCCATCGAATGTCTTTTTATTTACGGAGTGTAAATAAGTCCGAAGATTGATTCTTGCTTTCGGAACTTCTCTCCGTACGTCGAGAGTTACTTTATAAAATCGGCTCACTCTAGAGTCAAAAAAAATTAGGTTGGAAGTTTGTGAAAATGACTGCAATTTTTTTTAAAAAAAATTCTAAGCGCGGTTTTATTTGGAATAGATTTTCAAGTGTGGTTTTTTTTAGGTAAAAATAAATTTCCTGTCAAGTGCCGAGTTTAGGTCAGTCAAAACGAAAGGAAGGTGATCAGTTGTTATCAATATCAGGATTAAACAAGTCTTACACAGTTGCAGACCAAACATTTAATGTATTAAAAGATGTTTCATTCCAAGTAAAGTCTGGAGAATTCGTTGCAGTGATCGGTCCTTCCGGTTCAGGCAAGTCAACATTACTAGCTGTTTCAGCTGGATTAGATAAAGCTGATTCAGGGACAGTACTTTTGGATGGAATCTCCCTATTTGATAAGTCAGAAGACGAATTAGCAAAGATCAGAGGAGAACAATTAGGATTTGTATTCCAGAATTTTCAATTGATCAAGACGTTAAACGCCTTAGAGAATGTATCTCTTCCTCTTGCTTTGACAACAAACCTTTCAGAAAAAGTGATACATGAAAAAGCTATGTATTGGTTGGAGAAAGTTGGTATTGCTCATAGAGCACATAACTTTCCAAGCCAACTTTCGGGCGGAGAAGAACAAAGAGTGGCAATCGCTCGCTCATTTATACATGAGCCTAAACTTCTTTTTGCGGATGAACCTACTGCAAACTTAGATAAGAAGAATGGTGAGAATATCATGTCTCTTCTAAAACAACTGAATAGAGATCGTAAGTCCACTTTGTTAGTTGTTACTCATGATCCAAAGGTTGCTTCTATGGCAGATAGGATATTAGAAATGAGAGATGGAGTTATTTTAAGCGGTGCAAAGCCCAAAACAACTGCAAAGAAGACTACATCTAGGAAGAAAAAATGAATATTAGATTCTTTCTAAGGGTAATGTTCAGAGAAATCTTTTCTAAAAAGACTTCTTCCTTACAAATCATTCTTGCAATCACTATAGGAACTGGGGCCGTCCTTGCAGTTCATTCTTATAGGGACCAATTTACTTCTTCCATCATCAGAGAAGCTAAAAACATCATGGGTTCTGATCTGGTGGTTACAAGTCCATCTCCACTTAGCACTGAACAAACAGCGTTTCTTTCGAAGGAATTGCCAAAAGGAAGCAAATTATCCGAATTGGTGCAATTCCCTTCTATGTTACGCAACCCTGATTCTCAGGATTCCAGCTTATCATTGATCAAAGCGATCCAAGGTGATTATCCCTATTTTGGTGAATTAGAAACGGAACCAAAAGGTCTTTATCGCAAATTAAAACCGGGAGAAATACTTTTAGAAAGCGGACTGATCAAGAACTTAAAACTTAAAATAGGTTCCAAGGTTCAATTAGGAGAAAGTAACTTCGTATTAAAAGGAAGTATCTTAAAAGAACCAGGAATGGCAGGGAATTTTCTCTCCATGGCTCCTAGTTCTATTATAAAAAAGGAATCTTTAGCGGAAACAGGATTGGAACAAAGAGGTTCGAGGATCAGCTACCAAGTTCCAATCCTTCTTCCCAACGGCGCTGACGCAAATGGATTCAAAAAAAGTAAATTTTCTGAATTCGCAAAGAATGATCTGATATTATACGAAAGCACGGAAGCAAATTCAGGATCCCAAAAATTCCTTACGAATACGTTGGATTTCTTTTCCTTATTAGCATTATGTGCATTCTTCTTGGGAGGGATCTCTATCCTGCTCACAAGTAGAGCAGTCGTAAGATCAAAATCCACTACATTCGCTGTTTATAAATGTCTAGGGGCAGGACCAAACTTAGTTTTAGGCCTTGTTCTTTCTGAACTTCTAATATTATCCACGATAGGAGCTATATTAGGATTTTTATTCGGAAGCTTTTTACAAACTCAGATCCCGAATATGGCCGATAAGGAATTCCTTTTTGAACCGAAACTGATCCCGGATCTAAAAGCATTTTTTTGGGCATTCGTATTGGCGTGGGTAGTTCCATTAGTTTCCGCTTGGGAAAGTCTTTCCACTACTCGAAACTTAAGTCCGATGTATGCTCTTAAATCGGATTTTGCAAATGAACTTTCTTCCGTTCCGAAATTGAAATTAAAACAGTCGATCTCATTTATTGCGGTCTTCGGATTATTTTTCGTATTAGCTTGGTGGGAAACCGGAGACTGGATCAAAGGATTAATCCTTTGTGCAACTCTACTCTTCTTACCCATCATGGTTTATCTTGGAATTTTAGGAATTCGTTTTGTGATCCGGTTTTTATTACAAAGATCTGATTTCTCCGCAAGTATAAGAATGGCATTACGAAAACTAGATAGACCTAGAACAGGACTTTCTTGGGTTTCAGTAGGACTTGGTTCTTCGGTTTTCGTTCTATTGCTCAGTATTTTTTTAAGCGATAGTTTATTGGAATATAGTGGAGCGAAAGACAAAGAAAGAAGACCGAATATGTTCGTGTTGGATCTAAGACCGGAACAATTGGAAAGTTTCCAACAAACAGCGGAAAAGTATAAAGTAGAAAAACTTTTAACAGCGCCTGTGATCGGAGCAAGACTCACTCATGTAAACGGAGAGCTTGTTAAAAAAGAAGATATGGAACTTTCCGCTCTCAGAAGAGATTGGAGATCCACCGCAAGAACCAGAGAATATTTCCTATCTTATAGAGAGAATTTATATCCCACCGAAAAAGTCACTGACGGAGACTTTTGGAGAAAGGGAGAAGAAGACCAAATCTCTGTCGAAAAAGAATTTTCCAAAAACTTAAAAGTGGATTTAGGAGATAAACTTTCTTTCTCCATCGGCGGTGTAGAAGTAACCGGAACCATTCGAAATTTCAGAACGGTCAACTGGTCGGACATGAGACCGAACTTTGTGGTCCTATTTTCGAAAGGGATTTTGGAAAAGGCCCCTAAATTCTATTTGAGTTCGTTTTTGTTGGAATCTTCAGACTCCAGATATTCTCTCCAAAAAGAATTATCAAATGAGTTTCCAAATCTTACCATCGTAGACACTGAAAAAGCGGTTCAATCCTTCTTAGGAATTTTAGAAAAGATGTCCTTTGCAATCCGTTGGATGACAGGACTTATCGTTTTATCTTCTTTACTATTGATACTTTCTTCTTTGGAACTAAGCAGAAAGGAAAGATTGGAAGAAACTTCTCTTCTTAGGATCATAGGTGGAACCAAAACATTCTTACGAAAATATTTTTTAGCAGAGTCTTTATTTCTAGCTAATATTTCTTTCGCGTTGGCTTTTGTTTTAGTCTGGGGAGTTTCTTCTTATATGTCTGAGATCATATTTGAGATCCAAGCAAGTGTTCCTTGGTTGGAAATCGGGATCTTTTATATTTCTCTGAATATTGCAGTAGTGGGAATGTATTTCGGAGCCTTAAGGAATGAATGGAAAAGAAGTCCTACTTTATATCTGAAGGAAGTTTAGGGCTGGTATAATCTGAAGAATGTTGGGCGCCCGCCGGATAGATCCGAAGACGCCCTTGTAGGATGAAATAGATTATTTCGAGCGGCCCGCTAACAGATCTGCCGGTTTCAAATCAACTCTCACTGAACAAACCTTATAATTGGAAGCGGTCGGACAGGCTGCCGTTCCTGTGATCTTACATCCTTTAGTTTCGCAACGTTTCCTTGTGTCGAAAGAATCCGATCCGGAAAATCTGCAGTAATCTCTACAAGCGTCGGAACTATTTACTGAACAAAGATAACAACCGTCCGCAGGCAGGTTTTGGGCAAATCCTAAAGACGCAAAAAAGAATATGATAGAAAGTGAATATAGAACCTTTTTCAAATGAAACTCCTATCTTTTGGGGGAAGGACCGTCAGACTTCTTCTCCACTTTATCTTCCAGAAATTCCGCAAATTCTATCTGGCCTTGGATAAAATTCAAATTATAACGGCTTTCGTACAGTAAAAGACTGCTTGCGATAAACAAAAAAATCCCGCCTATCAAAGCGAGTCCAGTGGCTACCCAAGAAGCCGGACTAGAAATCGCTACTATGATCCCCAAACTCAAACTGGAAGAAACAAAAAACAAAGTCGCAGTATATAGAGCGGCCATGGATCTTTGGATCAGATTTGCTCTTTTCTTTTGGACCTTTAATTGTCTTCTAAGATAGGCAAGTCGCTCTTCCGGAAAAGAAAGTCTTCCGTCAACGACACCTTCTATCTCGGTTTTAAGTAAATTAACTCGATCGAATATTCTACCCAAACGATTTGCGGTAGAAAAGATTAAACTAGCACTAGCCGAGATCAAAACGGCCGGTGTGATCATACCGGCTAAAATTTCTGTTCCGATCAATGAAGAAAGCATAGTTCTAGTTCAACATTGGATCTTTTGTATGTTCCACGAAGTACTTATACAATCCACCTTTGCTCTTTAAGGCTTCTTGCCAAGTTGCCTCAGGGTCTTCCGTAAAGATCCATTCAGCATTCGGATCGTGAACCACCCAAGATTTACGTTCCATCTCACCTTCTAGTTGAGAAGCTCCCCAACCGGAATATCCTTGGTATACATTAAATTTTGTTTTATCAGGATGTTCTAATAGTTCTACCAGAGCTTCAAAACTTCTGGCAAGAAACACACCAGGGATAACTTCAATCCCAGGTTGTTTTAATTTAGGATTATCATGAAGAATGGAGACAAATGTAGGATCTACAGGACCTCCAGAATAGATCGGTGAAGAACCGTCTATTCCTTCCGGAATTCCTTGGATCACTTCGCTCAATGCAACATCCATCTTCTTATTCAGTACAAGACCGAACGCACCTGATTGATCGTGTTCCACCATTAGGATCACTGTGCGATTGAAATAATCCGTTACGATAGATGAATTAGAGATTAATACTTTTCCGCTGAATCCGTTTTCCATACTACCCGATCAGTTTTTATGTATCTCTTTCAAAATTCTGTACGCGATTTCCAGTGTCTGGATATCGGATCTTCCATCAACTAAAGGTTCCGTTTCTTTCAGGATACATTTTACAAAATGTTCATGTTCCTGTTTTAAAGGGTTATCCTTGTGAACAAAGATCTTCTCAACGATGGATTCTTGGCGATATTTGATCTCTCCGGTTCTAAGTAGAATATCCGAAGTCGCTTGTCTATGAAGCTCGATCTCTTGGTCGCTAAAATCCAATGTAATGTACACGTCTTTCTGAGTGATATTCAGGGTCCGAATTTTGGCTTGTGTATTTCTGCTCGCGGAAATATTTGCGATCGCGCCGTTCTCAAAATGAAGAACAACTGATGCAATATCTTCATGAGCTGAAACCACTTTGGTCCCAACTGCACTTAGATATTTGACGGGAGATTTTACAAGATTCAAAACGATATCTATATCGTGAATCATCATATCCAGAACTACTCCCACATCCTTAATTCTAGGATTAAAAGGGGCTAATCTTCTGGATTCGATCAACAGAGGTTCAGTCACGATCTTTCCGAGTTCAAGAACTGCTCCGTTAAAACGTTCAACGTGACCTACTTGTAGGACCAAGTTGTTTTTAGAAGCAAGGTCCACTAATTCTTTTGCTTGTTCTAAAGTTTCCGCGATCGGTTTCTCTACCAAAACATGTTTGCCTGCGAGAAGTGCCTTCTTACCTATTTCATGATGTAAGAATGTAGGCACAGCGATGATCACAGAATCAGTATGTTTGATCAGATCGTCTACAGTGGAGAAAGCGGAAGTTTTATGTTTTTCCGCCATCTGAGAGGCTCTTTCGGAATCAGAGTCATAAATACCTATCAACTCTGCATCGCTTAATGTTTTCGCCACGTTAACGTGGTATTGGCCCATATGGCCTGTTCCGATTACTCCGATCTTGACTTTGTTAGTCATGAAACTTCCTTTTTGTGGATATTACTTATTCGTAAAAATTTTACCCTTAGAACCGGAAACAGATTCTCCGGACTCACGGGCAAATTCTTCGATCAATTCTCTTTGTCGTCTAGTCAGTTTTTTAGGGATCTCAATGCGAACGATCACATGTTGGTCCCCTTTTCCATATCCGCCTAGATACGGAATACCATGACCTTTCAAACGGAACACTTGGCCTGACTCGGTTCCTTCCGGAATTTTCATCTTCACCTTTTTGCCGTCTATGGTTGGAACTTCGATGTCTCCACCTAAGATTGCTTGGGTCAGGCTAATCTTTTTATTTAAGATCAAGTCGTTTGCTTGGCGTTCGAATAATTCATGTTTCTTAATATGTGTTACCACATATAGATCTCCATGAGGGCCACCGTTAGGTCCTGCTTCCCCTTCTCCGGAAACTTTTAGTCTGCTGCCGGATTCGATACCAGGTGGGATCTTAATATTGATAGTACGTCTTTTTTCTACTAGACCTTGTCCATGACAGGTCTTGCACGGGTTAGAGATGATTGTACCTTTTCCACGACAAGTACCACATGTAGTTGCCACGGAGAAGAATCCCTGAGATCTACGGATCTGTCCTGATCCACCGCAGTCCGGACAAGTAGCGGGAGTGCTTCCTTTGTTCGCACCGGAACCTCCGCAATCTACGCAGGTTTCGAGTCTTGGGATTTCGATTTTATATTCTCTACCTAAGCTCGCATCTTCAAGGGTAACTTCTAGATTATAACGAAGATCTGAACCGCGTTGAGGACCTGATCTGCGAGCACCGCCACCAGCACCTCTTCCTCCTCCGAAGAAGTCGCCGAAAATATCTCCGAAATCGCCGAAGATATCGGAGAAGTCAGTATATGCTCCTCCTCCAAATCCGCCTTGAGCGCCTGCACCTACTCCAGCCTTACCGTACTGGTCGTACATACGACGTTTATTAGCGTCTCTTAAAACTTCATAGGCCTCGGTAGCTTCCTTAAACTTCTCTTCAGCAGCTTTATCACCCTGATTCTTATCAGGGTGATATTTAATAGCTAACTTCCGATACGCGGACTTGATCTCTTCATCAGTCGCGGATTTGGAAACTCCGAGGATATCGTAGTAACTTTTGTCACTCATGTCTTAGTTACTTTTTCTCATCGTCCACTACGGTATAGTCGGCGTCCACGACCTTTTCTCCCTTAGCTTGGGAATTGTCTGCGCCTTCTCCTGGTCCCGCACCATTAGGTCCTGGACCTGCTTCCTGACCTGGAGCGCCTTGGGAATAAATTTTAGAACCTATTTCCGAAGCTCTCTTGGTGATGGACTCTTTCGCAGCGTTGATACGACCGATATCACCTGATTCGATCGCTTCTCTTGCGCGTTTGATCTCGTCATTCGCCAATTGTTTTTCACTGTCAGAAAGTTTGTCCGCAGCGTCAGTAACCGCTTTTTCCAAAGAATAAGTGATTGTATCCAACTCGTTCTTAGCTTCTACAAGTTCTCTAGCGGCCTTGTCTGCAGCAGCATGAGCTTCTGCATCTTTTACCATTTTAGAGATCTCATCTTCGCTTAGTCCGGAAGAAGATTCAATACGTATCTTTTGTTCTTTGCCGGTTCCTAAATCTTTTGCGGAAACATGCACGATACCGTTAGCATCAATATCGAATGTAACTTCGATTTGAGGAACACCTCTAGGTGCAGGTGCAATTCCGATTAGATCGAATCTTCCGAGCGTACGGTTACCTGCTGCCATATCTCTTTCTCCTTGGAGAACATGGATAGACACCGCATTTTGGTTATCCGCAGCAGTAGAGAACACCTGGGATTTTTTAGTTGGGATCGTAGTGTTTCTTTCGATCAACTTGGTCATCACACCACCCAAAGTCTCGATACCGAGCGAAAGTGGAGTTACATCCAAAAGAAGAACGTCTGAAACTTCTCCCGCTAAAACTCCACCTTGGATAGCAGCACCGATTGCAACTACTTCGTCTGGGTTTACGGAACGATTCGGTTCTTTTCCGAAAATTCCTTTTACAAGTTCTTGGACTGCAGGAATACGAGTGGATCCTCCCACTAATATCACCTCGTCGATGTCGGAAGCTTTTAAACCAGCATCACGTAACGCGTTCTCACATGGAATACGAGTTCTTTCTACTAAGCGGCTTGTCAACTGATCGAACTTAGCTCTAGTTAGATTCATATCCAAGTGTTTTGGTCCAGTTGCATCAGCAGTGATGAATGGAAGGTTCACTTGAGTAGACATGGTTCCGGAAAGTTCGATTTTCGCCTTCTCTGCGGCTTCTTTCAAACGTTGAACGGTATTTTTATCTTGAGAGATATCGATCCCGTACTGTTTTTTGAATTCTTCGATCATCCATTCCATGATGACCATATCGAAATCGTCCCCGCCTAAGTGAGTATCACCGTTCGTAGATTTAACTTCGAATACTCCGTCTCCCAACTCAAGGATAGAAACGTCGAAGGTTCCTCCTCCTAAGTCATAAACTGCGATCTTAGCGTTACTTTTCTTTTTATCGAAACCGTAAGCAAGAGCGGCAGCAGTAGGCTCGTTTATGATCCTTTCTACTTCTAGACCGGCAATCCTTCCTGCGTCTTTAGTCGCCTGACGTTGTTCGTCATTGAAATAAGCCGGAACAGTGATCACTGCCTTGGTCACTTTTTGACCAAGATAATCTTCCGCAGTTTGTTTCATCTTTTGAAGAATACGAGCAGAGATCTCTTGAGCAGTAAACTCCCCGGTAGCAGTTTCGAATTTTAATCCGTCGTTTCCACTGCGGATCACTTTATAAGAAACGTGCTTCATCTCTTGTTCGGTCTCGTTGAATCTACGTCCTATAAATCTTTTTGCAGAACGAATTGTATTTACCGCATTCGTAATTGCTTGGTTCTTAGCGAACTGGCCTACCAAAGTTTCTCCCTTAGCGGTAAAAGCAACGATAGACGGAGTAGTTCTAGCACCTTCGGAGTTTTGGATTACTACCGGGTCTCCACCTTCCATTACGGAAACGCAAGAGTTTGTGGTCCCTAAGTCGATTCCGATAATCTTCTCTTTTGACATTTTGGTTCTCCTTCCGCCATTGGATCCTTCCTCGGCGGTTATTCATGATTTAGTTCATCTATTCAAGGCGTCTTACGCCTATTCCCAAAACATTAAGCTTTGGGTTTTCCAATTCTCACCCTTGCAGGTCTTAAGGAGAACTTATCTTCATTTTCCTTAATATAGAACCCTGCCTGATAAACTTCTATAACAGTTTCTTCCTTGTATTGATCCCCTTCTTCGGAAGATAATGCTTCCATTAAAGTCGGATCAAAACTTTCTCCCTGAGGATATTGTCTGAATACGTTCGACCTTTCTAATACGGAATAAAATTCCTTTAGGATCATTGTAACTCCATCCACGAAAGGTTTTAATTCTTCCGTTACGTTTACTCCGGAGCCCACACGATCCAAATTATCGATCGGATTCAAAAACTCTGCCACCAAAGATTTGACTGCTTCTCTTTTAATATTAGAAAATTCTTGTGCAGATCTTCTCTTATAATTTTGGAACTCAGCTCTTTCTCTGGTCCAAGAATCTTTTAAGGATTCGATCTCTTTTTTCGCAACATCCAATTCCTTACGTAAAGTTTCCTCTACACTTTCCGGTTTTTGGGAATCATCCGAATTTTCTCCGGCAGGCGTTGCGACCGCTTCTTCTTGACTCATCTCTCTCTCATTTCCTTGCATGGTTCATTACTACTTACTAATACGCGTGATCATCTCCGAAACCAGTTTCGAAGTAAAATCAACAAGTGGAAGTGCTCTATGATAATCCATCCTCTGAGGACCTATGATCCCCATAGCGCCTATCCGTTTTTCTCCCATTCGATATCCGGAAGTGATGATACTCACTCCGCCCATTCTTCCGTCTCCGTCCTTTCCTATGACGGTATACACTCCGTCATGCTCAGGATAATCCCCGAACATCCCGGTGAGGAATCTTTTATCATCCAGTAGGGAAAGAACCTGGTTGAGTTTTTCCTCTTCGTCCTTAAATCTTCCGTATAAATTCTTGAGACCATCGATATACAAAGACACTTCTGAATTATCAGGTGTCATCGCAGCAGAGATCACTCCGGACACTTTATAAAAATCTAATGGTCCATCCTTTCTCAACAACAGGGAAGGGATCACCTTCTCCTGGATCTCGAACATATCATAACCTTTTGCGTTATCGTTCAGATACTTTGAGATCTGATACAATTCTTCTTGGCTATAATTTCTATCCAAGAACACGCTCCGGTTCAGAACCGCTCCGGATCGCATCACCATAATCATCAGGACCTCGTCCCCATGAACATGGATCAATTCCACATGTTTGAGAGTGTCCAAACTTTTGGCCGGTCCAAGAACCACTCCCGCCGAATTAGAAAGACTCGCTAGAACACTTGCAGTCGCCTTCAAGATTTGATCTAACTTGAACTGCATTTTCAGGTATTCTTCCTGGATCCTTTGTTTTTCCTTAATGGTTAACTCATAAAGGACCACTAAAGAATCCACATAGAATCGATAGCCTATCTCTGTAGGGATCCTTCCCCCAGAAGTATGACGAGAAGCAAGATAACCCATCTCTTCCAGTTCCTTAAGAACCGTACGTATAGAAGCCGGGGACAAACCTATATCATGTTTGTCGAATAAAGTTTTAGAGCCAACCGGACGGTTCTCTTGGATAAACTCGTCCACCGTGGCTTTCAGGATCATCCTATGTCTTTGGGATAGTTCCATATCTTCTCTTATTGGCACTCTGCAACTTAGAGTGCTAAAGCACCTCTCAAGTTTCCGTAATATTCTAAAAAAGTCAAGAATTTTGGATTTTAAGCAGTCCCAGTGTCCGGTTGACAGAAAAAATAAACGAAAAATATCCCTTAAGGGATATAAATTTGATTTCTATACAACGGAACTTCTGCGTAAATACTTTCTAAACAAAAAGAAGAAGTTCCGTCGGCTTCGAATCTATTTTCAATTTAAGACTGACTTAGAATAGGTTCCAAAAAAAGATCTCCGTCCTATACGGAAAGGAATCCCAATGTTATTCAAACTCAGATTATACTATTTTATATCTTACTCGATTTTCACCTCTTTGGTTCTAGGTTCCGTACTCGGAACATTCGCCTTTTTAGGAATTCTTCCTGTAGAGAAAATCGGATTCGCAGTTTCTATCTCTGCCGGAGTTGGAGTTTTCTTTTCTCTATGTATGGGAGTTTTTTCAGGCACCTGGCTTGCTAGCACATTCCAAACCATACAGGATTCATTTAAGAAGGTGAGTAAAGGAGATCTAACTGCGAGAATCGAAACAAATTCAAAAGATCTACTTTTTGATTTTTACGAAAGTTTTCATAGAATGTTACAAGGCCAATCAGAGTTGATCGGACTTATCAGAAATACTGCGGAAACACTTTCTACAGATTCAGGAGAAATGAGAACTGTAGTTTTAGACTTCGGCTCCAATATCCAATCCCAGTCGGCGGCAACAGAAGAAGTTTCCGCATCAATCGAAGAAATTTCGGGAGTGGCAACTTCTATCTCTTCCATTGCAGGGGAGAACGCAAGCAGCATGAGCAATTTGGTTTCGGAAGTAGAAAAACTTTCTTCCGCAATCGAAAAAACAAAAGGCCAAGTAGACGAGACTTTAGTTTCCTTCGAAGATATTTCTAAACGTGCGGAGAAGGGTTCCCAATCTTTAACTTATATGGGGCAGGCCATAGACAACCTTTCTAAAAGTTCCAAAGAGATCACTAAGACGATCGGAAATATCGCAGATATCAGTGAAAAAATCAATATGCTAGCACTTAACGCGTCTATCGAAGCTGCAAGAGCAGGTGAAGCAGGAAGAGGTTTTGCAGTAGTTGCGGACGAAGTCTCCAAACTTGCAGAAAGAACAGCTCTGAGCGTAAGAAGTATAAATGAATTGGTGAAAAAAAACCAAGATGATATGTCCCAAGGTTTAGAAAGAATCCAGATCACCACAAAAGAGATCCAAGAAATTATAGAAACCATCGACAGAATGTCCGCACAGATTACGGAAGTTAGAGCCGCGGTCAATTCCCAACAAGAACTTAGAAATTCAGTATTAAAAGAAGCTGATTTCGTATTCAAACGTTCCGATGAGATCCGAAACGCGGTAACTGAGCATAATACAGCAACGAGGGAAGTTGTGGATTCGGTTTCTTCTATTAGTGCTCTTGCTGTGAATAACTCGGAGAATAGCGATACCTTAGCGGAAAGAATTTTAGGGATCTCTAATACTGCAAACAAACTCGGAAATACAGTAGGAATGTTCCAAATTGCTTCCAAGGCAAAGGTAGCGGAAAAGATCCTGGATTCCAAAACTCACGATCTCAAATTCACGGCAGCGATCGGAAAACTATATTATGTTAAAAAACATGATCTGGTAGAGATTGTTTGGACAGAAAATTTCAGTTACGAAGGGTATCGGGAAATGTTGGAGAAAGGTTTGGAACTTGTGAATGAATTCAAAGTTACTAGATGGATGGCAGACACTTCTAATATGGGAATCGTTTCTGCAGAAGCGCAAACTTGGGTAAACGAAACTTGGTTCCCAAAAGCAATGGCTTCTCCTTTGAAGAAGATCGCAATCGTGATCCCTCAGTCAGTACTTTCAGAACTATCGATCGATACTAAATCTTTAAAAGCAGGGAATATTGATCTGATCAATACTCCATCTAGAGAAGAAGGAATGCGTTGGTTGACCTCCAAATAAGAAATTATTTGGTATCGTTCTAAGCTCCGTACTAAATTTTAGTTTCGGAGCTTGATTCTATAATGCAACAATTCGAGAACGTAACAATAATTAAAAAAGCAAACGTATACTTTGAGGGTAAGGTTACCAGCAGAACCGTATTATTCTCCAATGGAGAAAAAAAGACACTGGGTATTTTAATGCCCGGAGAGTACGAGTTTGGAACTGATGATAAAGAAATTATGGAAATTCTAGATGGAGATCTTTTAGTCCAACTACCTGGAAATCCTGACTGGAAGGAAATCAAAGGTGGTCAATCTTTTGAAGTTCCTGCAAATTCCAAATTCAAACTGAACGTTAAAACACTAAGCGATTATTGCTGTTCCTATATTAAATAATTTAGCAAAGCCGAGGAAACTCGGCTTTTAGGAAAAGGATGGCTACTAAAAAATCTAAACCTATATCTCTCTTGTATTGAAGTCAGTCTATAAACACTTCAATCTACTACTTGACAAATTCATTTTTCTAGCTACACTTCCCTCCTTGAGTCTGCTTAATCCGACAGAAGTCGGAACGGAGGAACCAATTTTTTGGGGCTAACCGTTTCTTACGGGGGAAATCTCTCTTTCCTAGCCCGTCAGCTAACTTCGTAAGCATGGAGAGAAGACAGGAGTTTCTTCCAATCTTCCCGGCTCATTCTGACCCTGGGATTTTTTCATCTAGTGAAATAGTTCCGGGGGAATTATAACCTAGGAGGCGAAAATGAAAGTTCTAATTTCGTTTGCTAATCCCAAAATGGGGGCAAAACTTTTCGGGCTAACAAGGGCCCTATTCTCTAAATCGAAAGAAAATCTTTCCATAGTAGCGTTACATGTCGTTTCAGTGGAATCCAAATCGGAAGGATTTCCTATATTAGAAGAAGATGAAATTTTCCAAGCAGTTAGAGAAGAAGCCGCCGGTTCCGAATTCAGTTTTGAAACCGTGGGATTTCCATCCGACTGGATCGTTCCAGGAATTGTGGAGATTGCAAAAAGTAAAGAGGTCGATTTACTATTATTAGGTGCGGCGCGCTCTTTATTCTCCGATGATCTGTTAGGAGGAAAAGTAGGAGATGTGCTTAGGCATTTATCCGAACTTGATATTGCAGTTCTGGCAGATAATGGACTTCTGGCTCCAATCGAGCCTATCATCTACTCTCCAGGTTTGGATTCCGCTCCTCTATTTCCATTCTCTTCCGGACTTTCTACTTTTATAGAAAAACCGATCCCTGTTCTTTCAGGTGTGAACCAATCCGAGTTTGGGCTAAATCAAACCAATCAATTCAAACCTTGGATCCCATTCTCCCTGAACGCCGCCGCTGACCAAACCAAGAACCTGGCGATTTTGGATTACAGCACCTATAAATCATTTCATTCGGTTTTATTGGATAGGCAAGGACTCTCTTTTCTAATTTTAAGAAAAGGGATCTGAAATTCAAACTTAAGTTTAAGAAAACTTATACTCTACGTATAAGTTTTTTTTTGAATAAGAGTTCTGTCATAGAAGCGTTATTTGCACTTATCGCCTTACTTAAAGTAGGCGGTCTTTCTATATAATATTATCTTTTCCTTGCTGAAAATATAGAGACTTACATCCTTTCCGAAACCGGAAGGCGCACTTGAAGTCTAAAATTTTAAATCCCGTTCTAATCCTCTTCATTCTATCCATAGTTTCCGCAATATCGATATTCATTTTCGTGATGACTTATTCTTCTCCCACAGAGAGAAGCCAAGCATCCGCTACGAATACGGAAATAATAGGACTGATCTGGTTAGTAATTACTGTATTAGTTTTATATAATGCAGGACTAGCTTTCTTTCGAAATTTATTCTTAGAAAAATTTTCAGAAGCGCAAGAAGGTTTCGGAAGTGCTAAAGCTTTACTTTTCAGCATTGCGAGCCTGGCCTTATTTCTGCTCGGCTCCAAGCTTGGAAGTTTTTTTAAGGCAGATATAGGTACTCCGGAACTTCTAATGGCTGTTCCTATAATCTTTGTTGCAAGCTGGGAAAACTATCTGATCAGAAAGATTGGTATAAAATTCAGATCTATTTATCTTATCTCTACCGCAGCATTTCAAATTGTAGTTTATATAAGTTTTATGCTCTCTTTTCTAACGTTGGCAAGTTTGGACGGATTTGACTGAAACCTGGTCGGACTGTATTTTAGAACGGATCGTTAAAAACGATTTTTGAAAAAAATCGGATCCCGTCGGATCTAAAGACTTTTTCCCGTCTTAAATTAAATGCCGACCATTCTGGATTTCGTTCATAGCGTCTTCACCCGGGTATATCCCAAAGATTCCCTCATCTTCAAAGAAGGAGAAGAATCCGACGGAAACATGTATTTCCTTTTCCAAGGGCATTTAAAGGTCAGCAAGAATCGTCCGGAAGCCGGAGACAAATCCATCAAAGAAGTGTTTCCTGGAGAATTTTTCGGAGAGATCGCTTTGATTTCCGGAAGAGCCAGAGCAATGTCGGTCCAAGTTCTTTCTCCTTCTGCTAAAGTGGGAGTCCTGAACAAGGGTGTCTTCGAAAAACTAGAAAAAACAAGTCCTCAATTCCTTCTCTTACTTCTTAAAAACACTTTCGAAAAATTGAATAGAGCAGAAATGAAATTGGAAGCTCTTTATACAGAGATCCATAAAAAAGAAGAAGAGTCCAAACCGACTGGAGAACCCGTTGCAGAAAATGGAACAGCAGTCTCAGAAACTCCCGAAACAACAGACTCTGAAACGATTCAAGAAGAAGTTCCAGCAGCAGTAAACAAGGAATCATAAAATGGGAATTAATATTTTAGAATTCATTAATAACGTATCCGTTAAAACCTATCTTGCCGGAGAAGATGTTTTTAAAGAGAAAGATCCTTCTAACGGAATGATGTATTTCGTATTTACGGGCGCTCTTGAGATCAGAAAGTCTTATGACGGAGAAGAGAGAGTGATCCGAAATTTGGAACCTGGAGCTTTTTTCGGAGAGATCGCATTAATTAATAATGTGCCTCGAGCAGCAACTGCAAGAGTAATCACCGAAAAGGCAAAGATTGGTATCTTGGATCAGGAAATGTTCTATAGGATCGGACAAACAAATCCTAAATTTTTTTCGATCCTTCTCAATACTACGATCCATAGATTAGTTTCTGTAGAAGATGAAATCTCAAAATTAAGTTCAGGACAACCTATCCATCCGATCCGTAGCAAGGATTAAATTCCGATCAGGCAACCTTCTTCTTTTTAGAAACCTCAGGAGAAGGAGTATCCGAAAAATATCTACTTAATAAAAACGTAAATAAGTAACACTTTGAAACTCCGTGTTTCCTTGCATAGTTTCCCAATAGATTCCAATCTTCCAGATCGGGCCTGAAATTCAGACGATTCCATTCCTTCCGCCTACCTTCTTCCTTTTTTTGATACATCATCAATGCGGAGTCAGGGTTCAACTTCTCTTGGAATTGTAGATCCGGACCGTATAGTTCTAACAAATCCTTCAGACATGTTGCTCCCGGTCTGGATCCATTCCAGTTTTTCAGATAATTTTTATACAACTTATCAGGTAGGATCAGGGTGCAGACCGGCATAGATTCCCTGGGAGATTTTGCCTTCCAAGATTTACTTTTGATCGGTTTGGGGTTTAATATTAGTTTCAACTTCATACTCGTCCCGGTCCCAGTCAGTACTCGATGCTCACGTTTTTTAGGAATAAATTCAGAAAAATGTTTCCGTGATTCGACTTTCCGGCCTGAATCAAATCTAATAAGAAAGGAGGAATGGAATGTCGGAGCAAAAAGATCTGGAATACGCAATTTTAGGTGGAGGATGTTTTTGGTGCGTCGAAGCTATCTACCAGTTAGTGGATGGTGTTGAGTCTATTGTCTCCGGTTATGCCGGTGGGCATGATCCTGCGCCAAATTATAAATCAATTTGTACCGGGCTTACCGGGCATGCAGAAGTGATCCGAGTTGGATTCGATCCAAACAAAATCTCTTACAAAAACATTTTAGAAATTTTTTGGGAAGCACACGATCCTACTACAAGGAACAAACAAGGCAATGACGAAGGCCCTCAGTACAGAAGTATTATCCTGTACGAAAACCAAACTCAAAAGGAAATTGCGGAAGCTTCCAGATCAGATGCCGGACCTAAGTTTGCTTCTCCTATTGTGACAGAGATTGTAGCCTTAGAAAAGTTTTTCCCTGCAGAGAATTATCACCAAAATTATTTCAGGCTAAATCCAGCACAGCCCTACTGTCATTACGTGATCCGTCCTAAGATAGAAAAATTCCTGAAAAAGAAAACTCACTGAGGCAAAGTCACTAAGAACGCAGTACCTTTGGGGGAAGTTTCGAATCCGATAGATCCTCCGTGGTTTTCCACGATACGTTTTACTATATCTAATCCAAGTCCGGAACCTTCTCCAGGAGCTTTGGTCGTGAAGAATGGTTCGAAAATTCTCTCTTGGATTGTTTCCGGTATGCCAGGTCCGTTATCCGAAATCCGAACACAAATATGATCTTTTCCTCCTCCAGAACCTACATTTATTTTTAGTATCCCTTTGAAACCCATCGCTTGCGCTGCATTATAGATGAGATTGGTCCATACATGTAACAAATCATCCGAATATCCTGGAACGACCGGAATTCCAGCATCGTATTCTTTGATGATCTCTATTCCGGACTTTAATTGGTTTTGGTAGATAGTAAGAACTGTATCTATACTTTCTCTAATATCTACGGGAGCTTTTGGCCCTCCATTACTGAAATGGGAGAAGTTCTTTAACGCGTATACGATCTTAGAAGTCCTGTCTACGGACATATCAACCAATTTAGAACTTCTACTTGCTTGGATCTCATCCAATGCATATTGAATGACTTGTTGGATCTTTTCTCCGATGAATAATTTCGGGAAATCTTCTAATGCAGCTTCTAATCCCGCTTCTACCAAACCTTCCGCTATATTTCTAGCTTCTGAAATTCCAAATTCCTTCAATCTGGCTTCTAAAATTTTAGTTTTAGCCCTTACTTCTTTAGGAGGAATGATTTCTTGGTAAGCTCTTCCCTTCTTTAATAAGGTTTGGAATTCAATCTTCGCTTCGTTACCCAGATTTTCTAAGACGGAAGCCGCTTCTTGCATTCTATCTAATACACGATCAAAATGGTTTTTTACAGATTCATTGGCAGCTCGGATCACTCCGATCGGATTATTGATCTCATGTGCGATCCCGGCAACCAACTGTCCGAGTGAGGCCATCTTTTCGGAAAGTATCAATTGATTTTGGGTTTTTTGAAGATACTCAAGTGTGGATTCTAATTCTGCTTTTTGTTTTGCGATCAATTCATTCTGAGAAGAGATCTCGTTATTCAAGACTCTCAATTCTGCCGCTTCTTTTTTAGAAGAAACATCTTTTACCATATTGATCATTCGTTTTTCTCCATCGATCACAGTGAATCGTGTTGAAAATTCTACTTGGATATAACTTCCATCTTTGGCTCTAAATGTTACTTCTTCATTGTATAAAAATCCGTCTTTCTTGATCTTTTCTTTGAAATACTCCCTTTCTTCAGAAGTTAACCAAATTCCAAGCTCCACACTAGTACGTCCGATCGCTTCTTCTCTCGTAAAACCGAGTAATTCTGTAAAACCATCATTGATATCAACATATCTTCCATCTTCATAATTAGAAATAGAAGTAGCATACGGACTTAATTTGAATACTTTGGAAAATAATTCCTGGCTGGCCTTGATCTCTTCACCCGCGATATGTTTTTCGGTAATATCTTGGCCGGTTCCATAACCCATTATGGAATCCTTATATTTACCTTTGGCCAAAATATATCTGGTTTTCCCATCATCCCCCTTGGCTCTAAAAATAAATTCGGTAGAGTAAGAAGGATCATTAAAATGTTTTGCTCCTTCTATAAGGGCAGATACTATCCTTTCCTTATCATCTCCTTCTACGTATTTTGCTATAAACTGATCCATTAGCATTGTTATGGATCCTTTAGCGGTTTTATCTCCAAGCATGATACGATATTCTTTAGTTAAGGTTACTTCCTTAGTCTCTAAATTCAAAGTAACCCCACCTAACTTGGCGTGGATCTGTGCTCTAGATAATTCTTCTCGTATTTTAGATAATCCTGATAGACCGAATTTCATCAGGATCCAGGACATAAAAAAGCCTACTGAATTTCCTATAAATGCAGACCATTCTCCTGTAGGAAAATTTGGAGCCGGTATCATCCCTCTAGATTTTAAATAAATACTTAAGAGTCCTGTGCAGAAGGAAAGAAGTGCATAGAATAATGCTCCACCTTGTCCTAAGACTAAAGAAGCTAGCACTATAATGATCATAAACTGGGAAAACGATGTGGCGTAAACTCCACCTTCTCTCATAGACACGATACAAAGTGCCAACCATTGCAGGAAGATCATGATATTTGCGCCCAGTTTAACCCTTCCCGATTTAGCGAGAAGATGGCAAATGATCACTGCAGTTGGAATAATATAGAAAGAATAATATACGTTCTTAGGTTTTTCAGAAATGAGAGGATGAATGATCCTATATAAGACCGCAACAGTGAAGGTGACATACATCAGACCATAAAGAAGTTTGATTGAAACGTCTTTTTCAGGGTCGGCGGATAATGGAGGATAAATTGATCTTTTAAGACGTTGCAGAATCATACCTAATGCCGTGGACATTCAAATAAGAATTTCTTACGCGAGATTGAAAAGCGGGATTTAAAAATCCGAATAAAATTCAAGGGTGCGAGAACATTTCGTTAATCCGAAATATCTAAATTTTTAACCGATTTATCTCTTATGTATCGGTTTCTAAAGGAACCTTTTTTTAACCTGACTAACAGATCAGGTTAAAAAAATTTTGCAAACCAGAACCTAGGGTGTAAATGAGAACCATGAACTTCCTGAAAATTTTATTCCCTTCTCCTTTTAAGATCCACAGGCTCGTGGAAGTTCTAAGTATCTTCTTATTCTTAGTTTTTTCCGGACTATGTCTGTATGAGTTCGGAATATTATCTAGGTCAGCTTTCCAGGATTCTCCCTGGATTTTCTTATCCGGACTTGCAGCTCTCTTATTCTTAGCTTATATTACTGCCGACTTTCTTTCCGGCTTTGTTCATTTTTTAGGGGATAGTTTCGGAAACGAATTCACTCCTTATATAGGACCCGCTTTTATTTTTCCCTTTAGAGATCATCATGTGGATCCAAAAGGTATCACCCGACATGATTTCGTGGAGACTAACGGGAATAATTGTCTAGTGTCCCTTCCCATTCTTCTCTATTGTTTTTTCGCTCCGTTGGAGAGTGGGATTTTTCCTTGGGCCAGAACATTTTGGATACTTGTTCTGATCGGGATCTTCTTCACTAATCAGATCCATAAATGGGCCCACCAGGACAAGCCGAACAAACTCATTCAATATATGCAGAAAAAGCGTTGGATACTTTCTCCAGAGCATCATAAAATACATCATACGGCTCCGTACGATACATATTTTTGTATCACTACAGGTTGGTGGAATCCGCTACTTCATAAGATCCGATTCTTTCCAATTGTGAAGAAGTCAGTGGACTCCTTTCTAAGTTTTCTGCGTATCAGTTAGTACGAACATCGTTCTTTACTTCAAATTTAGTTTTGAATTTTCCTTGATTCCATTTCGGCAAAGAGGAGGATCGCGGGTATGCTTCGTTTTCTTTTCGCATTCTTCGTATGCGTTCCGCTAATCGTTTCTTGTTCGGCGAATATCGCGCTAAAGGGAGAGATCCTTCATCCTAAAACCTCTGATGGTTGGGACATCACTCTCGAACATTTCCCTCCTCTGCAAGGAACCGCTAATAAAAAATATCCTGTGATACTTTGTCACGGATTCATAGCGAATCGGATCTATCTTAAGATCAATGAAAAGTCATCCATAGTAGCACATCTTCAAAAAGAAGGTTACGATGTTTGGCTTTTAGAGTTAAGAGGAAAACAAGAAGCAGGATCTCCTTCCTTATTCTGGGGAGATAAAACTTTTGATTATTCCATCGATGATTACATAAAACAAGATGCGGATGCAGCTATCCAATATGTCCTCAAAGCTACTGGCAAAGAAAAGGTAAACTGGATCGGTCATAGTATGGGAGGAATGCTCCAATACGCAAGACTTGGAAGTTTAGGAGAGAACAGAGTGGCGAACTTCGTAGCGATCGGTTCTCCTGCAATCATGGATCCTCCATCGGATGCTTTAAAATTATGGTCCAGCTTTACATGGGCATTAAATTTATGGCCTGCAGTTCCTACAGAAACTTGGTCCGGAGTCAGAGGTGGAACAGGACTCCCAATCTTTCCTAAAAGAAGTTTCGAAGAAGTATTCTGGCATGCACCGAATATAGAACCTAAAATTGTGTCCGGGGTCTTTACTGACTCCATCGCAACAGTTTCCAAGAGAGAGGCAAGGCAGATGGATAAGATCGTAGAGACAGGACAATTCCGTTCGGAAGATGGTAAACTTATCTATACACAAGGTTTCGGAAATATTAAGATCCCTGTTCTATTAGTCGCGGGCAGAAGGGACAAATTAGGATTCACATATTCTCTCAGATATGTTTATGACCAGTTAGGTTCCACTGATAAAACCTTATTCGTACTTTCTAAAGGAAAAGGTTTTTCAGAAGACTATGGCCATACTGACCTAGTTGTAGGGAAGAAGGCGGATGATGAAGTGTTTCCAACAATCATCCATTGGCTAAACAAAAGAAATTAATTTCGGATCATAAAATGAAATTCAAAAATAAAATCATATTCTTCTTATTTTCCATTTTTCTGTTTTTCTCCTGCACTAGATATGCGGTAATCACGGAAGAAGCTTTCAAAAATCAAACTGCAAATATAGCATCTAACGTTTATCTTACTAACTTTTTAAAACATAGTTCCGACTATCCGCCTATTCTGCTTCTGGACCCAATTCTTATTAATAAAAAGTCTTTGTATCTGGGAGATTATAACGGACTGATCGGAGTATTAAGCGGAAATGGATTCTCTGTTTTCCTTTTACATTTTGAAGTTTATCCTGGACTAGATCTGAAAGAAGTGGGAGAAAAGCTGATCCCTCAAGCTGTATCTCAGGTCCAAGGTTTAAGCAATCGTAAAGATTATATTTTAGGTGGGGTCTCAGTAGGAGGCCAGGCGATCCTTCATTATATCCGATCCAAAAAAGATCCTGCAATTTCTAAGGTTTTCTTTCTGGGAACCGGAATGGATTATAAGTACAACGACAGTTTCATAGATGATATGAAAAAAGAGAAACGATTCGGAACAGACCTATCCAATTCTTGCAAGAATAAGGATAGTTTCTGTTCCAGATTTATTTCTTTAGACGAAGATAACCCAACTACATTATATCTTTACCAAACATTATGGAATTATCTTCCTTCATTGGAAGAAAATCCGAAAGTTTGGGCAGACTTCGAGTTAATGGATTTTCCGACTCTATTTGTTGCAGGTAAGTTAGACAATATCGCAACTTCTGAATCTATTCACCCGGTTTATCGCAGAAAAAGAGGATTCACTCAATTCTTCGAAGCAGGACGAGACAATGGTGGAAAAATAGATTACGATCATCTTTCTTTATTCGCACACGAGTCCGCTCCTTCGGATATTTATCAGAAGATAGCAGATTGGTTAGCTAAGAAGAAGGGAGAGTAATACAAGAACCTGCTTCGAAAATGCAATGTTGGAGTTCCTATAAACCCAAAGGATTCTCAAATTCTTTTTTAGGTTTTACTGGAGAGCAAAGTTTACGGATACGATTCCATTCTTTGCTCGAAATTCCTAATTTTCCTTTAGGATACGTAGGGTGAGAGATGATATTCTTTACGTATTCTATCCTATCTTCAGTTGCAGGATGAGAACTTAAAAAATCCGGTATTTTGACTGCACTTTCATTGGCAGCTTCTTCACCTTCTCCTTCTTTAGGAACCTCGTATTCTTCCTGGATCCTTTTAAAGAAAGTTAGAAATCCTTCTCCAGTTAGATTCGATTTTTTTAATTTTTCCAAAGCAACCTCATCAGCTTCTGATTCGTATTCTCTGGAAAATTTTTGGTCGTAGATCGTAACACTTAAGACCTCGTAAAGAGAGTCCATGTTTTCCAACATGTCCACCCCTTCGAATCCGGAACCAATACCTAAAGATAATAATACAACATTCCCTGCGGAACGGATCTGCCTGCGAACCCCATGCCTTTTATGAATATGGGCCATCTCATGTGCCAATACTCCTGCAAGCTCCTCCGGAGTTTCGGTTTTCTTCAATAACTCTGTAAAGACTACTATCGTTCCACCAGGCATTGCGAACGCATTAAACACCTCGTCATCGATCACGATAATATCGTAATCAAATGGATCATCAGTATCCTTCAGTTTTTTACCGATCTTCTTCATTGTAGACTTTAAAGCAGGAGAAGAACATTCAGAAAAATAATCACGAACCCATCCCGACATTACTTCGGATTGTTTTTTATCGTAACTGGTCGGGACGAAAAAATAAGCATAAGAAAGTCCTAGATTATAAACTGAAAAAGCTAGGAATGCAGTCAATGCCAAGGCCCCAAGTTTAAGAGCAAAATGAGTATTCTGCCATAAATCTAAAATTGGGAATTTATTTTGGGACTTTCGGCCCTCAAGGACAGAACTATAACTTTCCTTTGAGTAGAATACCACGACAAAACTATACGTAGGATTTTCCGGATTCCGGATCTCTAATCTGAATTCTCGACCTACTGGATCTAAATTTAGAATATCAGAATATTGAAAACTAAAGGACTTCTGCTCCGAAAGAAAGACTATTCTGTCTTTCTCCGGAACAAGATCCCCTTCAAAAGGAATAGCGGTTTTTCCATCGTATAGTTTATCTTTCATGTGTATATATTGGACTATAATTAATCGAATATATCCGCCAGAGCTTCTAAAGAACTTTCGAATCCTTCTGCCAATGCGGAAGCTCCTTTGTCATATTCAGGCTGGATCTGGCTCAAATCCGGTTCTACTTCCAACGAAATAGCTTCGTAGAATAATTTGTACCAGATTACTGCAATCCAAGGAAATGCTAAACCAAGGGAGAACAAGATAGCCAAATAGGAAAGAATTGTATAAACAAGTATATCTTCTCCCTTCAAATTGGATTTGAATCTGATCCCGTTTACAGTTGTTTGATTCCAAAAATAGTTATAAACATTTGCCTGCCACCAAGAAGCATAAAAACCTAATGTAGGTAAAAGTAGAAGGAAACCTTTCAGATGGATCCAGAATAAAGAGCCTCCTGTTCCATCAAATTTAAATCCTGCATTTCCGTAATATGTATTCTCTATCTGAAATCTTTTCAGTCGGATCGTGAACCAAGGAGAATAAAATCCAAAAGTGATGATCGTAAGCGGGAGTCCTACTAAGAAAATTTTAACAAGTTCCAGAACTCTTCCCGCAAAATGGAATCGGATATTATTATAGGAAGTCCTACTCAAATGGAATCTTAATCTTCCTACGAAGATAAAAGGTCCCAATATGTATAAGAGAAGAAAGATCGGAATTAAGTTGGAAAGAGGTTCAAGTTCTGCGCTAAAGACCCACCACTGTAAAGGGAACTTAATCGCACAGAATAAGATAATCGCGATCGGAGCCGCTTTTAAAAATCCTAAAAATCTTTCCAGACCGGTAGCGTGGAAATCAAATCTTTGTCCTAAAAAAATGGTATGTTGTCTTAGATATCTTTCTACTCTTACTCTTGCCCAAAAAGAATAAATGCCTAAGGTACTGATTGTAGCTAAAGCATTAAAAAGATATAATTTAAGAAGGTCCCATCCGGCCCCGTCAAACTTGGCGCGAGTCGTTGAATTTTCCATTCGATTCTCCTGAAAGAATTCCCTATTCGAAGATTAGGCAGTTATACCGATTACAAATAGAGGGTCAGATTAGATCCGAGTTTTCCCGTCTGCAAGAAACAAATTTACAACAGACTTCTTTTTACTTCGGAATCGGATCTATTTATACTATCCCGGACGTTTCCAATCCAGTCGGTCCAAGACCTTTTTTATATCCTCCCAGACATCTCTTTTTAAGGGGCTGTTTTCTCCACCGTTACGGATTACGTAGCTGGGGTGATAAGTAGGCATAACCGGTATCCCATGAAAGTCTCCCCAATGCCCTCTGAGTTTGGTGATCCCTTCTTTTGTTCTCAAAATAAATCTAGTAGAAGGATTTCCTAGGGTAATGATCACCTTAGGTTGTATAATTGAAATTTGTCTGAGCAAAAAAGGAGAACATGCGATTACTTCATCGTCTTCCGGCGGTCTGTCTTTTTCGAATTTTAGATCTACGGTGGGTCGACACTTAGTTACGTTCGCGATATAAACACTATCTCTTGGAACTCCCATCCCTCTTTCTATAATTCTAGTTAATAATTCTCCTGCTTTTCCTACGAATGGCCTGCCCGTCAGGTCCTCTTGTTTGCCCGGACCTTCTCCTATGAACATAACTTCTGCGTTGGGATTTCCTTCTCCGAAAACGGTTTGGGTCCGAGTTGTACTTAATTTACATCGAACGCAAGGGGCCACTTCTCTTGCGATGATCTCCAACTCTTGTTCTTTCGAAGTTTCACTCATACCTGCTCTTATCGATAAAGAGAACCCGTTATCCTGCAACCAATTTCTAAAAAAGTGACTGGAAGAATTTCGACATGTTCATTATTTTAGATCCATGCACGGGCATCATCATCACTCTCACGATGATCATCATGGACACTCTCATTCCCATTCCGGAGATCCACACGCATCTTCTCTGCCCGAGAATTCTCGCGCATTCTTATTCGCATTTCTATTAAACTTTGGATTTGCAGGGATAGAATTTGTAGGCGGATATTTTTTCGATAGCTTGGCTATTCTTTCCGATTCACTGCATGATTTAGGAGACAGTGGTTTCTTAGCTCTTGCTTGGATCTTCCAGAAGATAGCAGCAAAACCAAGAACCCAAACCTTCACATTCGGTTTCAGAAGACTTAGTCTTTCTGCTGCATTAGTAAATTCTTTTGTTCTATTTTTAGGATCTTTCGGGATCTTATTCTTTGCCGTTTCTAAATTAAAAGAACCAGGTTCTCCTAATGGTTGGGGAATGTTAGGACTTTCCGTATTAGGTGTGATCGTGAACGGAGCCGCATTATTCAAATTAAAAAATAGTTCCGGCCTAAATGCAAAGACTGCATTTCTTCATCTTCTGGAGGATGTGCTAGGATGGGTTGCGGTATTCTTCGGTAGTATTGCTTTGATCGTATTCGGTTGGTCTTGGGTTGATCCGGTCTTATCAATTGTTATCTCTCTTTGGGTCGGGATCCAATCCTTCCGTAATTTGAGAAAGATACTTCTATTACATCTTCAGTCTTCTCCGGAAGGAATCGATACGAAAGAATTAGAAAATCGTATCTTGAAATTGAAAGGAGTTCGTTCCGTTCATGATCTTCATCTTTGGTCTATGGATGGGGATTATCATGTTTTAACTCTTCATGTAGGCGTTCAGGAAACTTCTATCGCCGGGGCTCAAAAGTTAAAAGAGAAGATCCGCAATATCACCAAAGAATTTCATATCCCGCATGCAACTGTGGAAGTAGAACCCGCAGGCGCAGAATGCCCTTACCAAGAATGTTGATATGACTATTCTCTATTTTCTTTTTGGTCACACCAAGCCGCTAAGGTGAGAAGAGCTTTTTAGGAAATTATTAAAACCCGGAACAAATATCTTCTCTACTTAGCGCCTTCGCGTGATATAACGCGGAAGGGATACGCAGGGCTTGTCCTGAAGGGATGAGCGCAAGCGAACCCGAAGTAGCCCGGTCCGAGCAAAGCGAGGAGCCGCCCCTTTTTTACTTGTTGGATCTACTTTGGCCTAATGGAACTCCAACGACATTTTATCTATTAGCTTCTTTTTAAGGAGACATAATCCGCTTTATCCTAAACCCAATGTAATAACGTTTCGAAGGATGTTCCGATCTTTCTTTCATCAGAAGATCCTACCTGAGCAAGCTACTTGACACTGGGGAAACAGCCCGGATTTTGGTTGGTATGAACCAAAAAACAGCTAAACTTCTCAAAAAATACGCGGAAGCAAAAGGTATTAACGAGAAACAAATCAAACGTGAGTGGCTGGTATTAAACGAATTTCAGAAGGACCAGAAAAAACAGGAAATCCTGAAAGAACTGGTTAAAAAGTAATCGCTACTGATCTTTCATAAGACCGACTTCACAAAGTCGGTCCGCGTGTTTCAAGACCGGTACTCCGAAACCGGACTTTCATTTTTCAGAATCAACCATTCGTCCAACATCTAAATGGAAGAAATAGAACTTACCAAAGAATTTCGTTTCGATGCCGCTCACTTCTTACCGAACGTTCCGGAAGGTCATAAGTGTAGAAGAATGCATGGTCATAGCTTTCGATTCAAATTACATCTGAAAGGTAAGGTGGACGAAAAGACCGGTTGGTTGATGGACTTCGCAGAAGTCAGTAAAGTTGTTAAACCTTTACTCGAAAACTATCTAGATCATTACCTTCTAAACGAAATAGAAGGTCTAGAAAATCCGACTAGCGAGAATATTAGCATCTGGTTGTGGAAAAAACTTAAACCTCAACTTTCTCTTTTATACAAGATCACTTTAAACGAAACCTGTACTAGTGCATGCGTTTATAACGGACCTTCTGAGAAATAAAAAATGAGTTCTTCTTCCAAGTCGAACGGTGTTCGAGCGAAATCTCATTCTAAAAATCCGAAAGCAATCGTTCTTTTCTCCGGTGGTTTAGATTCTACTACTTGTTTATACCAGGCCATCCAGGACGGTTATTCTCCTATTGCTCTTTCCTTCGATTATAATCAAAAACACAAACAAGAACTGAAATCTGCCAAAAAGATCACAAAACTTTTGGAAGTACCACATCTAATCCAAAAATTGAATCCTGAATTTTTCCAAGGTTCTTCTCTTACTGAAAAGAAGATCAAGGTGCCTAAAAATTCTTTGGGTCATTCTGAGATCCCGAACACTTATGTTCCTGGAAGGAATATTTTGTTTTTATCTTTCGGAGTTTCTTTGGCAGAAGGAATCGGTGCCCAAAGACTCTATATTGGTGTGAATGCTTTGGATTATTCCGGTTATCCGGATTGCAGACCTGAATTTATAAAAGCGTATTCAGACGCGATCCGTATTGGGACTAAAACCGGATCGGAAGGTCATCCTCTCGAGATCTGTACACCTTTGCAGTTCTTAGATAAAAAAGAGATCGTGTTATTGGGTTCTAAACTTGGTGTTCCGTTTTCTATGACTCATTCTTGCTATGATCCCGTCGGAGGCAAACCCTGCGGAAAATGCGACTCCTGCTTGCTTCGAAAAAAGGGTTTTCAGGAAGCAGGCGTCCCGGAAAAGTGAACGAACAGATTTTAAGGCATCGGTTTTGAGGAATTTTCCCCTGCCGCCGTCCATAGGAAGCTAATATGGAACAGTTCGTAAGCTACCTGACGATATTTTTAATCGCAGTGTTCGTAGGAATCGAGGTCATCAACCGTATTCCACCTCTATTACATACCCCACTTATGTCAGGCTCTAACGCCATTTCGGGGATTACAGTCATCGGAGCGATCTTAACTCTTCATACTACAAATCATTGGATTATTCAAGTATTAGGATTTATCGCAATCGTTGCAGCAACCGTCAACGTGATCGGAGGGTTCGTAGTAACTCACCGTATGTTGGGAATGTTCAAGAAAAAGGATTAAACCATAAATGGAAAAAGCGTATATCAACCTCATTTATCTAGTTTCAAGTATCCTTTTTATCATTGGATTAAAGTTACTTTCTCATCCTAAAACTGCGGTAAGAGGAAACTTTACCGGAGCATTAGGTATGTTCCTCGCTATTGTAGGAGTATTCTTCGAATACGGAACTATCACTCAAAACGATATCATCATTATCGGTGCAGCACTTTTAGTCGGAACCGGAATCGGAACTTTTATCGCTCTTAAAGTAGAAATGACCGGAATGCCTCAGCTTGTGGCGCTTCTGAACGGACTCGGAGGACTTGCTTCCTTCTTAGTTGGTGGAAACTCCTTAATGGAAATCCTACAACCAGGTCATGACACTAAACAACTTGCAGATCTTCAGTTTACAATCTCCACTGCAGCAACCGGTATTATCGGAGCTGTGACTCTTACAGGAAGTTTGATCGCTTTCGGAAAACTGCAAGGTTTGATCTCTGAAAAAGCGGTTCGTTACTTCGGAGACCAGATCGTAAAAGTTTTATTTTTGATCGGCGCACTTTACTTAGGTTACTTGAATGTAACTGAACCTACTAAGGTTGAGTGGTACTGGTACATCGTACTTGTAGCTTCTATCCTTGGAGTTCTGTTAGTAATTCCAATCGGTGGAGCAGACATGCCGGTGGTAATCGCTCTTCTTAACTCTTATTCAGGACTTGCAGCTTCTGCAACTGGATTCGTTTTGGGAAACAATGTTCTTATTATCTCTGGATCACTTGTTGGAGCTTCCGGTATCCTTCTTACCCAGATTATGTGTAAGGCGATGAACCGCTCTCTTCCAAACGTTCTTTTCGGAGGAATTGGAGCAGCTACTTCTTCCGCTGATTCCGGCGATATCTATACAGGAAAAACAAAAGCAACTTCCGCAGAAGAAGTGGCGATGTTACTTGATATGGCACAAAGAGTGGTTATCGTTCCTGGTTACGGAATGGCAGTTGCACAAGCTCAACACGCAGTTCGCGAACTTTACAACCAACTTACAGATAAGAATATCGAAGTTGAATTCGCGATCCACCCTGTTGCAGGAAGGATGCCTGGTCACATGAACGTTCTATTAGCAGAAGCTGATATTCCTTACGATAAAATGAAGGAAATGGACGAGATCAATCCTACTTTCAACACTGTAGACGTAGTGATCATCAACGGTGCAAACGACGTGGTGAACCCTTTGGCAAAAACAGATCCAGGTTCTCCAATCGCAGGAATGCCGATCCTAGATGTGGACAAAGCAAAAACCATTATCGTGATCAAACGTTCCTTGAGCCCGGGATTTGCAGGAGTTCCTAACCCGCTCTTCATCCAAGAAAACTGCTTAATGTATTTCCAAGATGGTAAAAAAGCCACCCAAGAAATCGTGACTGCACTCAAGGATACCTGATAAGAATTTTCCGAAAATTAACGGAAATGATTCTTGCAAAAGGGAGGCTTTAAGCCTCCCTTTTTTATTGTAGTAAGTCCCAAAACTTAGGCAAGAGGCACCCCATTGGCAGAAAAAAAGGATTATAGCCACGAAGTAAAACTTCATAGATATGGATTTGTTCGTTATTTATTGATCATAATAGGGACCATATCCTTAATTCTGGGAATTATCGGGATCTTCACGCCGGTTTTGCCCACCACTCCATTCTTACTTCTAACCGCGGCTTGTTATGCAAGAGCTTCTCAAAAGTTCTATAACTGGCTGATGAATAATAAATATTTCGGAAGTTTTATCAGAGACTGGAGAATTCACAAAGCCATCCCTCTTAAAGCAAAGATTATTTCTGTTTCTACGATAGTGATCACAATGACGATCAGTGCGATATTTGCGCCTCTTCTTCCTGTTCGGATCGGAATGGCGGTGATAGGTATATGCGTAATTTATTATATTCTTCGCTTTCCGACTAAAAAGGAAGAAGTAACGGAATAATTAATTATAGGGAGAGCGAGAAGGAAGCATATGATACACCTTCGGATCGTTCTCTCGAAGCAGTTCCGCAGTATCCAAAGCCTCTTGGATCTTTAATTTCTTTTCAGGCTCTTCTAACATCCAAGAAGCTACAAAAGATTCAAGCCTTCTGTAATCCTTAATATACACTAAAGATCTGAGGTAGTTGACCCTATCTTCTTCCGAAAGGATCTTAGAGCCGGAAATGATCGAATATATGTTTGCAGATGCCCTGTAATTAGAAGTATGAAAATAAGCGTGAGCTAAAAATCTTTTTTCGTTAAATGGAAGATCAGGGAACTGATTATATAGTTTGATCGCTTTACGGAAATTTTTATCTATATCCATCGCGAGTCTTGCATAGATATATGCAAATTCCCTATGAATAAAACCTTCTTTCGCGAATTCCTTACACTGAGCCAAAGCATCCGCTTTATTTCCTAAAAGAAAATTCACTTTTAGTAAGATCAGTTTTAAGTTTCTATAATTAGGTTTGAGTTCTATTCCCTTCTCGGCTTCCGCTTTTGCTTTTAGATATTGCCCTGTTTCGAAATAAGCCAGAGCCATATTCAATCTGTAAAAAGGATTATAATTCGCGAGCTCCACTGCCTTTTGAAAATAGGAAACGGAAGATTCCCATTTACTTCTTCTGACAAAGATCATTCCGAGCAAATAATAAGATGGATCGTGACTTGGATTGATCTCCACAGCTTTCAAGAGTGCTTTTTTGGATTGTGGATATCTTCCTATCACGTACAAATATGCACCGTTAAGATAATGATATTCCAAACAATCGGGATCCAACTTTTTCAAACGTTCTATATTAGCTTGGGCACGAGCTAGGGCATTGGATCTTAATAGATTGATTGTCTCCGTATTCAAAGCCAAGATCTGGTATTTTCTTCTAGAAACTTCACTTTGGTCTGTAGGTTGAGGAGGAAGAGGCAATTCCCCTTCAGGAGAAGGGGCAATTATAGATTGGTTTTCGTCGGAAGTTTCGGTTTCCTTAGATCCTAGGCCGACTCCAAATAGAAGTATTGAACCTAGGAGTAATGCAGAAAGTTTCTTCCGACAAATAATCATTCGGGAGCAGGACCTAATTTTTTATAAATTTCGGTATTATTCAGATCCGGATTCGAAAGTTCCAGAGTTTCTTTATTCGCTTTCTTCACGATATAACGAATGTCGAATCCTAGATTCAAAAACCTAAATATAAGCTCAGGTTCTCTTGATTTGGTTTCTTTTTCGTAAAACTCATATTCAATTCTACGTTGGTTTTCTGGATCTTCCGGATTTTCGTAGATAGCAAGTCCAGGTCTGAAGATGGAAAGTTTAGGAGCCTTGCCCGGCTCTGAATTTTTACACTGTCCGTCTGCTGTACAAACGGAAGTTCTTTCCCATATACCTAAAATTCTCTCCTGTAGTGGAGGTTGACAGCCTATGAGTAAGGATAAGACCGCTAGGGAAAAAAGAATTTTTTTCATGGAAGCCAAGCTATACCGCGTAGTAAGGATGTCCAGGGAATTCCCGAAGCCCTTAAACCTATAAGAGCTGGCATATTGTGAGAGCAGAGCTTGTTACTTAGATTCGTTGAAAATATTCGTCGATCTTGAGCACTTCGAAAGTTTTCATTAAATCAGGATGTATCTCTCTTATATCGATCGCTATCCCTTCTAACTTTGCATTTTTGCAAAACCAAACCAGTGAACTGATGGAAATGGAATTCATCACCGGAATTTTGCCAAGGTCCAGGACGATTTTAGCCGGTTTTTTGGCGATCGCGTCCATTAACTGGTTTCGAAATGCGTAATAGTCGTTAAAAAGGGCAGTCAGCTCCGGCTGGATCTCGATAATCTCCGAATTTTCACCCATTTTCGATTTGAGTCCTTTTTTGGCCTTTTCTGAGAAATTTTCGGCCAGATCTCTTTTTTTATCTTTGGGAATTTTGAAATTCAACCGAAATTTTAAATGGGAGAGCTTTATGTTCCAAAAAACACATTTCATGAAGACTCAGGACTTATTAGAGAAGGGAATGAACGCCGCCTCTATGAAAAGAAAAGTCCTCGCAGACAATATCGCAAATGCCGATGTTCCCCATTTTAAAAGAAGCGAAGTACTTTTTGAATCCATGATCAAAAGAGCATTGGAATCGGAAAAGATAGAAGCTTCTAAAGCGATCCCTACTAGGATCGAAGACGAACGTCATATTTCCTTTTTTACTCCATTAGATTATAAATCTGTAAAGCCTAAGGCAAACATAGATTATCTGACCACTGTTAGAGCCGATGGAAATAACGTAGATCCTGAGAAAGAAGTTATGGAAGCTTCCAATTCTCAAATGCAATACATGATGATGGTCGAAAGAATGAATGCGAACTTCCGTGATTTGAAGAACGTAATGAGGTTGGCTTAATCTCGATAGAGACATAGCTAAGATTTAGAGGAAGAAGATGGGACTATTTAGCGCAGTTAATATCTCCGCCACCGGACTTTCAGCACAAAGACTCCGTATGGATGTGATCGGGAACAATATCGCGAATGCAACCACTACTAGAAATACGAATGGAGATGGTCCTTTCCGCAGGGATAGAGTGATCCTGACTCCTGTAAATCTTAGAACCAAATGGAAAAGTCCAGTTTATCCTTTTGGTCTTTCTCCTGGAGAAGGTAAAGGTGTGAAAGTAATGAAAATCGAAAAGGATATGAGTCCTTTAAGATTAACTTATGATCCTACCCACCCTGATGCGATCCAGATCGGACCTAAAAAAGGCTATGTAGAAATGCCTAACGTAAATATAGTCACCGAAATGACGGACATGATCTCGGCCTCCAGATCGTACGAGGCAAACGTCCAGATGATTAACGGATCCAAGGCAATGTTCAACAAAGCCTTAGAGATCGGAAGGGCTTAATAGGAGAGAAGAATGAACGTAGATTTTAATTCCAAACTTTGGTACAATTATAACTCGGGATATTCCGATTCTCGTTTTCCTCTTTCTCCTAAAGGTGACAAGGTTTCCGTAAAGATAGATGACCAACGCCATTATGGAGATGTGAAAGAGCCAGTGGCTCCAGACTATGTTGCTGAAAGTTTTTCAGAAGCAATGAGAAACGCGTTCAAATCTGTAAACGACCTACAGGTAGAAGCAGACGAACTCACTCAAAAAATGGTATATGATCCAAACAGTGTAGATGCTCACGAAGTAATGGTAGCTTCTGAAAAAGCAAGAGTGGCGCTTACATTCACTAAAACTCTCGCAGATGGAGTTGTAAGAGCTTATAGAGATCTTACTTCCATGAGATAATTTTTATCATTCGAATTTCGATTCGACTAATCTATTCCAAAAATACAATAAGACTATGCCTGAGTTATTGGGATGGTTTTTAGACGGGATGATCCTCTTCGGAGGATTTCTTTCGTTTTTACTTGCAATCGGTGAATTTCCTTCCGACAAGAAACATAAATTCCAAGTTTTACTTTCTCTTACTCTAGTCTCCTTAGGATTTATGCAACTTTCCGGTGCTTTGGTTTTAAATCCAAATGCTGGTCAGGATCTAAACCTAAAACTTTGGAATCTTCCTCTTTTATATCTTCCACCTGCTTTTGCTTTTTTATCTCTTCTAGCTTTTTTGGAAGAAGACTTCAGATATAAGTCGGTCCATACTCTCTTCTTCCTTCCATTCTTACTTTGTTTGGGAGTTATTCTATTTTTCAGATTAGGGGACTATGCCAGATCTTCTGCTTCGAGCAATATCTATTGGAATATTTTAGATCCGATTTCTGGAACAGGGATACTTTACTTAGGTGCAGGGATTTTTTCTTTGAGCTTCGTTTTTCCGATCTTCAAGATACTTCCCAAAATCTCTGAACTGAAATTTAAGATCTTATTCGGTATATTTGCTTTAGATTGTTTGATTGTTTCTATTTTCGGAATGATTGGACTGATATTCAATCCTATCTTTTTGAAACTTGCACTTTTAACCGTGACCCTTGCAGTCTCGCTCGTGTATTATATCCGAAGGAAATATTTCGATTTTCCGGAAACTATCAGATCCGATCTGGCAAAAGCAAAATATTCTAGGACCAGATTAGAAGGTATGGAAATCGATCCTATATTAGAAAAATTAAACTTTCTATTCGAATCCGAAAAGATCCATCGTAGAGAAGATCTGTCCTTAGCGGAACTTGCCAAAGAATTATCGCTAACTACTCATCAATTTTCGGAACTAATCAATAATAGGATAGGAAAAGGGTATTTTTCTCTGATCAACCATCATAGAGTAGAAGATGCAAAACAACTTTTGTCTGAAACGGATAAAACAGTTTTGGAAATCGCAATGACAGTCGGTTTTAATAATCGTTCTTCATTTAATGAAGCCTTTTTGAAACTTACTCAAAAAACTCCGATTTCCTATCGAAAAATGTGTAAACCTTTATAACGCCGGACGACCGGTTCAGAAAAACGGTGTATCTTCTTCTCATCCCAAACGAGAGGACAAAGATGCAAACTCATTCACTTTCAGATCAAACTGGTTCACTTATAGGATGGATCACTAAAATTTTTCTGGCTTTAAACTTGGCGGTATATGCCGGATTTACTATAGCCTTCCTTCTATTTCCGATTCCTTTAGCGAATTCAATCGGGTATACGATCCATTCGAGTGCAGCGCTTGCTGACTTCAGAGCAATGTATTCCGGTTTATGTTTCGGGGTTGGGCTTATAGTATATTACGGTTTAGTAAAGCCGGAATTTAAAACCCAGGCCATTCTTCTTTCCATAGCAAGTGCAGCAGGGTTATTTGTAGCAAGACTATACACACTGTTCTTGGACGGACCGGGAAACGAGTACATCTACTTGAGCATGGCGACTGAAATTGTTTCCGTATTCTTGGGAGCTTGGCTTTTAAGAAAAAATTGAGGCCGACGAAACTTCTTCGGAAATAAAAAAGGCGGGTCAAAGCCCGCCTTCTCTTCTTAACTATCAGAAAATCTTAAGGTTTGATCTTCTTGATCAATTTCAGATCCGCTTTGCTGAACACTGCGATTTCAGTTTTTCCGGAACCTTCTTCCTTACCGGTAACGTAAATTTTTTCGCCGAAGAAAGTTACGTTTGAATTCGGGCTTATCTCTTCTTCAGTTCCAGCAATTTTCTTTAAACCTTTGTCGTAACGGCTTAAATAATATTTTCCGTTTCTTTCTTCAAAGGCATAGATCTCTTCTCCTTTGATGATCATTGGAGTTCGCCAGAATACCGAATCAGCTGACCAAACCGCAGGTTTTAATGTTTCCTGATCGATCAGTATAAGTTTGTGAGCAGCAGAGTGATCGGATTCGTAACCAACGACCAGTGCTTTTCCATCCACTACTTCGAATGTGCGTCCGCAGATCTTATTAAATTCACCTTTGAAGATCGTATCATCTTGGGCTGGATCTAATGCATGAAGTTCGTTACTATAATGTCCGTCTGAAGTGTATTTTAAAGTTTTGAGGAATAGAATTTTTCCACCGACAACGTTCTTGTCGAATTCTTCTTTTTTCTTCTGTTCTTCTTTAACTGTTTCTAACTCTTTCTTAGTTTCCTTCAGCTCTTGTTTGATCTCTTCCTTGGACTTATTATCGTCGGACTTAGCTTCGGATTTTTTAGAATCTCCGGAAGAAGAACTTTTGGAATCGGAAGAGGATGAGGAAGATTTAGAATCCGATTTACGAGATTCTTCTTTTTTTGCGATCTCTTTCTCTTTATCTTTTAATTGTTGCTCTTCCTTTTTGGCCTTTTGTTGTTCTTGTTGGGCCTGTTTACGTTCTTCTTGTTTTTGAGTGATCTTTTGTTTGTTCTTAACAGGATCTTTGTTCAGTTCCTGGATCTCTCTTTCTGCATTCCTTTCTTTGCTGGAAGCATCTTCTTGTTTTTTTCTATTCTCTTCCTGTTTGTCTTTGAGTTTACGTTTTTCTTCTTCCGCCTTCTCATTTTGAAGGTCGTTCATTTTTTTCTTATCGTCTTGGCCTTCTTTCTTTTTATCCAAGTCTCTATTGACTTCTTTCTCAAGCTCGTCGGTATCCAGATCCTTTCCATCATCGGAAAGAATATTGGTTACGATAGGAATAATGATCTGAGTTTTTCCTGGCCATTCCGTATAACGTCTACCGATACCGATCTTATCGTTTTGCGAGTTCTTCACAACTTCGGTATTATATTTACGTTTAACATAATCTGCGCCCTTACGATGGATCGCATTATAATAAAGTATATAAGTTGCTAATGTATCCGAGTTCGCTTCTGAATATCCGAAGTTTGCCTTCACATATCCAGAAAGGATCCTTTGAATGGAGTTAATATGTCCGTAATCCGCATCTTTACCGATGCTGATCAGATCTGCTCCAAATTTTTTTTCTTTCTCATCAGGAAGAATGCGGATCGCAGTGATCCCATCGGCAGAAGCTGCTGATTTAGGATCCTTCTTTAATGCATCGGATAATCCAGCTCCTGTTCTTGCATTACTTCCTTTTGTCTCTTCGTCAGCTCTTGCAGCGGATCTATTGACGAAGTTCACTTTTCCGGAAGAACGAACTTCCTTTTCTCCAAGTTTAGGCCCCTCTTGGGCGAAGATCGGAAAGCTAAAACTTCCTAGGAAGATTAGAAATACGGCCAGTCGAATCCGTGACATTATGGAACTCCTTTGAAAAACGAACCCCCCAAACTTGGGAGAGACGAATGGCTATCTTACGATTCTAGATAGGACTCTGCCAAGGATTTTTCGATTCTTATAGAATGTAGGAACAGTAAGAAGTTGCCTCCCGAGACCTGATTTTTACCCTAACCTCATGAGCAAATTTGAGCGCCGAATCTACAATTTTTGCGCAGGTCCTGCGATGTTACCGAGTCCAGTCATGGAGAAGGCAGCTTCCGAGTTTCTAAACTACCGCGGGTCCGGTATGTCCATTATGGAAGATAGCCATAGGGGAAAACTTTTTGAAGAAGTCCTGGATACTTCCCTTTCCTTGCTCAGAGAATTATTATCTGTTCCGGAAAATTACGAAATTATGTTTCTTTCCGGAGGAGCTAGCCTTCACTTCTCCGCCCTACCCTTAAATCTTCTGAAAGAGGGAGAATCCGCTGATTTTGCTGTCACAGGTATTTGGGCTAAGAAGGCTATGGAAGAAGCACTTAGATTCAACCCTGTCAAAAAGATCTACGACGGAGAAGATCATAAATACACCGAATCACCTGAACTGAACGACTCCATGGTAAATTCTGGAGCTGCTTATGTTTATATAACTTCTAATAATACTTTATTAGGAACTCGTTATACAACTATTCCGAATATCACTAAGGCTCCCCTTATTGCGGACATGACTTCTGAAATTCTTTCTAGAAAGATAGATGTGAGCAAGTTCGGAGCGATATTTGCGGGAGCACAGAAAAATATAGGACCATCTGGCTTAAGCGTTCTTATCATTCGCAAAGATCTACTTGGACGTTCCGGTAGAACTGTTCCTATATTGATGGACTATGCACTCACTGCAAAAAACAAATCCATGTATAATACTCCTCCTACATATTCTATTTATATGGCCAAACTTGTATTCGAATGGTTAAAGGACCTAGGCGGAGTGGAGAAGATCGAAAAGATCAATGAGGAGAAGGCCAAAATCTTATACGATTATTTGGAAACCACTTCCTTCTATAATGCTCCAGTAAAACCGAATTCAAGATCCGTAATGAATGTTGTCTTTACCATTCATGACAAAAATTTAGAATCTAAGTTTTTAGCGGGAGCAGAAGAAAGAGGACTGCATGGTTTGGAAGGCCACAGACTAGTCGGTGGATTAAGAGCTTCTATCTATAATTCCATGCCGAAAGAAGGTGTAATTTCCTTAGTGGAATACATGAAGGAATTCGAGAAGAAGGCCTAAACCTTCTGGAAGAATAGAATGAAATACATTCTTCTGATCTTAACTCTTTTATGCGCGGGTATCGTCCAGATATCCGCTTCTCCATTATTCTTTCCTACAAAATTGAAGATAGGCCATTGTTTATCCCAAGGTGGAAGTTCTAAGGAATTAAAGGAATTTTATACTTCTAAACTTTCTCCGGAAGAAAGAACTAAGATCGCAGAAAATTTAGCCTTACAAGAAGCAAAATCCGCATACCAAAGTTTGGAATGTATTCGTATGTCGGGGCTAACTAAAGAAGAACAAGTTACCCTACTCGCGGACCATTCTCATCATAGGGAAACCAAAGAGCTTATGTTTTCTTATTATGAAAACTTTTTGCTTTCAGACGAAAAGACAATCCGCCTTTCCGCTTTCGAAGAGAAAAACCTTCGTAGTTTTATAGAGGCTAAAAAAGAACTTTTAGCAAGATTGCACCAGGCCGAGTACCAATCCTTATCAGAGAAACTTCTTCCCTTATCTACTTTCCAAAATACGTATATGGCCCTCTTCTTCCAACATTGGGAATTCTACCAGACCGCTCCCGATTTCCTGAAAGAAGGACTCTTCGATTAAGAAACTTTTCCTTATTTTCCAATCCTTGCTGTAAATTGCTTGAATCAGAGAATTCACGTAGGTACGGTACCTTTAGAACATGAAAAAAATTGGCATCGCTTCCGATCACGGTGGATTCGAACTTAAAGAATACCTTCGCAAAGAATTAGCGGACTCAATTGAGATCCTTGACTTCGGCACAAAAGATGAATCCTCTGTGGATTACCCTTTGATTATCGCCGAGGCTTGTAAAAAAGTTCTCTCTAAAGAAGTGGATGGATTAATCGCACTTTGTGGAACAGGTATCGGAGCTTCCATCGCTGCAAATCGTCATAAAGGGATCAGAGCTGCTCTTTGCCATGACGAGTTCACTGCGGAAATGTCTCGTCGTCATAACAACGCAAACGTATTGGTATTAGGCGGTAGAGTTTTAGGTAAAGACCTAGCGGCCCGAATCGCCCAAAAATGGCTCAATACTTCTTTCGAGGCAGGACGTCATGAAAGAAGAGTGGGTCAGTTAGACACCATCGTTTAATAAACGGAATACCTTTTTAAGAATGCAAAACAAGATCCTTTATCCGGTCTATCTCTTAGGTTTGGTCGGTCTTGTTTCCTTTTTCTCCGGCTCTATCTCTGCCGAATCCAATTCATTCTCTTTAAGCGCATTCGTTCTTAAATATGTTCGTTTAGGAAGTACCGAAAACGGAACTTCTAAATTAGAATTAAGTCCCCGAGATCGTAAAGAAGGTTCCGATCTATTTTTAGATTTTGAGGAGAAGGAAGCTTCTGATCTGAATGATAAAGCAGGTGGCTACAGAATATTATCTTCTTCTTATCTTCCTGATCAGGCAAAAGCGCATTCCGGAAAAAGATCCGCAGGTTTTGTGGGCAAAAGATCCGGGATCAAAGTTTCAGGAAAAACGAAAGGAATACTTACAAGCTCCGATATCAAAGAAGAATTTTATATCTCCTTCTTCTTATTACCTGGAAACTTAGATAAGGAAGCGGTCCTACTTTCCAAGGACTTATATACCAGAGGGAAAAAATTCGGCTGGGATCTTAGGATAAAAGATGAGATTCCAATATTAGAATTTCGTAATTTTTTCCAAAAAACTGACAAAACACATCTGTCTCTAAAACTTGCAGGAAATTCCAGGCTTTCCAGATCGGACTGGAATCATTTTATCATCCATTTAAAACCTGCTCAAAGAGAGATCGTATTATATATCAATGGAAAAGAAACAGATCGAGCGTCTGTATCTTCCAAAGAACCGATCATTCGAATCGGTTTTCATCCGGAAGACAGCACTCCATTTAAGATTGGAGAAAGTTTTTACGGTTGGTTAGATGACTTTTTGGTCTCCAAAGGAAGCCCCGATCCGGAGGTCTTATCTACTCAGTATGATGGACAAAAATACGATCCGTCATCTTTTACTGCAGATGCAAAATTCGGAACTGCGGTCTCTCCCGTTTATAAAACCAAATTTTCCAATTCTATACCGGAAGCAGTACTACTAAAAGCGAATGTACCAAAATCTTCCGTGCTTGAACTTTATTTTAGATCCTCTCCTAAAATTTTTTCCAAAATAGAAGAATATCCAGCCTGGAGATCCATCGATCTCAGAAAGATAGAAGAAGAATTTAAAGAAGATGATCCATACAGAGAAACTGAAGAAGAAAGTTCTCCTAAGGGAAAATCCTCCAGTTATCGTATTCCATTGGATAAAGTCTGGGGAAACAAACTTTCCTATTTCAAATATTACCAAGTAAAGGTAAAATTTAAAACAGATTCAGGTTCTAAGTCCAGTCCAGAACTTGAAGCATTAACATTTTCTTATAGAGAAACAGTTCCTCCTGTTAGACCTGCCGGTTTAAAAATAGTAAACTTCGACGATCACGATCCTGAAGCTCAAGGCCCTCGAGTTTGTTTGAGCTGGACCCAAAACCCGGAAAGGAATGTGCAGCAGAAAGGCGGCTATGTTATCCACTACGGAGTCGGCCCGAATCGTATGGTCGGGATCCTAAAAGGCACTAGCAAGGAACTGGCAAAAGGTAAGATGCCAGTTCTAACTACCAAAGGAAAAACCAAACACCCGATGAGCGAGTATTTGGAACCGATCTTGGGAGATGACTCTAGTTGTCCTAAACGTAATGATATGAGTGGTCCTAAACTTTGTCAGTGTATAGACAATAGGCTCATTTCTTTGAACGCAGAAAAACCGGAAGAAAATGACGATGATGAGGACGAGAGTCCTAAATCAAAAAAGAAAAAGAAGAAACCTCGTAAGGACCCTTACGATAAAAAACTTTTATTCTTCCAAAAGGGACTAACGTATTATTTCAAAGTTGCTGCTTATAATTCAGTGTATGATCCTGAAAATGGGCCGGATCAACTCAGCCCTTTAAGCGACCCCGTCGAGGTCTATTTCCTGAGCGAGTAAGATCTTCACTAGATTTTGCTCTTTCCATTTAGGATTTGTGCATAAAATCCCATCTAAATCAGCCAAAGAAGCTGTAGCAATCTCCAACCATTCTTTCCATTCCAAGTTCTTAGAGGAAGAAAGTCTTATTGCAAGTGAGATCTCTTCCTTTCTTACAGGAAGAAAATCCAAGAATAGATTTTTAGATTGGGCCCAGATGATCTCTCTAGTTAAAGGATCAGATTCTCTTTCAAGAACGGCATCCAAACTCGGAAGAGCCAAAACGAAAATATGATTTTTTTTGGTAAGTGATTCGATCGCGTTGGATACAGAACGACGAGAAGAGGAATTCCCAAACACTAATTCCCTAAAACAATCGGAAGAAACTAATAATTTCAAACTTTCGCTTCCGGATAAATTTTGGATAATTCTCTTAAAGCTTCTAATCTTTGGTAAGAATCCGATTTAAAAACTTCGTTCCTAAAACAGGAGCGAAGCAACTCGGAAGCGGATAGATCTCTTTTTTCCGCTTCAGTCCTTAATAATTCGAATTCTTCCTCTGTGAGGAGCATCTGAAATCTTCTTTCGACACGGGCCATTACTCCTCTTCTTTCAGTTCCTTTTCGTTTTTCAAGTAGGTTCCGTAATAAATTTGAGAATCTAGTATCTGTCCCAGGTTTTCGTAAATTGCCGCGATATTATAGTTTGCCTGATTCAGCCGAAAATCATGCTTAAAAGACTTCTTAAATAACTGTATTGCCCGATCTTCTCGGCCTGCATACCATTCTGACATTGCCCATAAAAAAGTCCACTTTCCCAAATCCGGATCTCTTGGGCTTACCTTTACTAAATATCCAACATTCTCTTCGAAAAGACCTGCCGCTCGGAGGTAATTGTCCCGGATCCTTCGGACCTTCTCCATTCTAGAAAATACATCTTCGGAATGACCCGGCAATTCCAAGTCGGATCTCCAAAAAAGTGCCCGAGCTAGATAGAGTTTATAGATCAACTCGTTGGGATTCTTTTTGACGTATTCTTCCAAGAAGGGAAGACTCTCCGCTTCTTTTCCACTTTGATGAAGAAGTAGAACTTTTTGTTTAGCTGCCTTATTCCATTCTCTTCTATTTTCTTCTTGAGGATAAGAAGAAGATAAACTTGCACAAATCAAAAGGATATAACAGAGAACACGCATTTCAGATTAGATCTTAACCGATAGTAGAATATTAAATATAAGTGTATAAGTTTTTTCCGTTTTCCGGATAAGGTAGTGGAGTGATCTTATACTCTTTACCTATCGAATCCAAGATCATTTTTAGTTCGGATTCCCTTTCTTCTCTGGATAAAACAAAAATTTCGGAAGGTGAAACTCCAAATCCATAATCTTCCGATCCGAGCCTAGGTTGGATCTCCTCCAAAACATCCTTTCTCCATTTGTCTATAGAAGGATAATCCAAGTCACCCGTACATTTGATCTTGTATAAATTACATCTGCTTCTTTCACCGTGGGTCGCCCAACGAAGAAGTAAGAATTGAATCTGGACTAAATCCCTCTTATCCTGGATGGCATGAGAAGCCTGCTCAATTTCCAATTGTAAAAATGCATCTTCTACAGGTTCTATAGAATTTTCTACATTCTCTCTGATCTGCTCCGCCAAATCATTATTCGGTGGATCTGGGAACATCAAAAAGAACCTAAAATCCAGACCGGATCTAAAAAGTGAAAAGGAAACAATCCTCATCACTCCATCCAAATCAGCAGAGTCGAATTTTTTACGGAAGAAATGATCATTACGTCTTTCTTCAGTGACGTCTATAATAGAAACATCTCCCGCTTCTTTTCCTAAAAATTGATCCCCATATAAAAAGATCATATTCTGACGGCTATAAGGTTGTAAACCGTAGGAGACTACAGGAAGATATGCGCCTCTTCTTCTATCATAAAAATGAATACTAAAAGATTTCAAATGAAGAGAAGAAAAAATAGTAAGATAATATTTTAATAATGAAGAAATAGGAGTATCCAGACCTTGGTGGATCTCATCTAGAACCTCTAGGATTTTTCTTTTTTCGCGGATGGGTTGTTTGTCCAACCATGCTCTGAAATTTTCTGAAAGAGGAAGTTCTTCATTCGGATCTGTTTTACGAATTCCCCACCAGGCCCTTGCCCATAAGAAGAATCTAGACTTATGTTGAGGAGCAAGACCTCTCGCTGCCTTTAGGCCGATCTCTGCAAGTCCGGTAACTCTCAATGCTTTAGCTAAAAGTCCCGAATCTTTAGGACGATCTAAAATTTGGATCTGAGGGATTTCAGGAGAAGTAGATTTAACCTTTTCTACAAGCCTTGCCAATTCATCCGTAAAGATAGAATCTCTTTTTTTCTGTAGGGCTTCCGGCATTTCCACAACGGATACAGCAGAAGGAGCGGATGCGACTTCTCTTTCTATGTGGATCGGCTCCTTCTTCTCTCTTAAAAACTTAGGAGTTAAAAAAGAATCTCCGGGTAGATCAAAAGGTAGGACATAGAATGTGCCACTTGCATTCGGTTTCGTTTCCAAAACGGGAGGAACGGTTACTATTTCGGGAATATCCGGTAACTCCTGCAATTTTGCGGCTTCTACCTGTTTAAAATTACTTTGTTCTATCCTTTGAGAAAGAGTTTGGACAAGTTTGGACACGTCCGATTTTGCATAAGAAGAAGAGGATTTATTTTTTCGAACAAGAAGAATGCATGCATCCAACAAGAACAATAATCCGAAAAACACAGGGAATAATATTAAGAAAATATTACGTTCATAAGGAACTAATAGCAAGATCCCTTGGATAAAGCCGATCTTTTCTTCCGGATAGAATGCGTAATAGGCTCTGTATAATCTATCTCCTAAACGAATTTCTCTGAAGTCGTTTCCACCGTCCTTCATTGATTTTAGGACTTCTTCCGAAACTTTCCGTGGATCTGTCTTGTCTCCATTTTCTTCCCAATCTTGGAAGACACCTAATCTTGGCTCAGGAACAAAATATTCTACTTTATCATCTAAGGAAATTTTGAATTTCTCCTTATCGAGCACAGCAAGCACGGCAACTGACTTTGAGTATAATGGTACGAATAATACAGGTTCATTCTCCAGCGATAGAAAACGACTCGTCTTTCCTTCCCAGGCTTGGGATAATAGATACCTTTCTTTATCTCCGGAAAACTCTAGATTCGGGGTATTTTTAAGATTCGGATCCCAAGACAAAAAGTTTCTTACAGGGAGGAATAGATTGTTGGTGTCCAATTCTTCCGGATCTGATTCACGGATCTTTTTTTCTAACTCTAGGATCTCTTTGTTAAAGGAAGAAAATACGGACTCCAATCTAGACTTATAAAAAATCCCGGAAGGAAAGTACGGCTCTAAAAGAAGTATTGAGACGGAAAATATAAAAGATAGAGCGAGTATGAGTCTGAATTTAAAGCCGATCATTTTGTCTTTTCCCTAAATTGTCCGAGTAAACGAATCAGCTCGGTTTTCACTTGGATAACTTCTTCTCTTTCGGAAAAACGATTCTCGGTTCGGATCGTGAATAATATCCTAGAAGCAAGTATCCCGCAAATGAGAGCGATCAAAGAAATTCCGAAAGCACTTAAGATCAATAATAACTCTTCTGCTCTTGTCTTTCTAGGTTGCGCTAGAAAGATTTCGAGATCGTCTACGATTGTTTTTTCCCAAACAGGACGAACTAAAATGTTTTGAGGTTTAGAATTTTTATCCAGTAATGCATGGATCATTGCCTTAGATTCTTCTGAATTGGAAACCTCATTTGTATCAGGAAGTAATGTGCTGTCCGGATTCAGATTTGTTTCTAGGAGTTCGGAATTTTCTTCCTTCTTTTTATATACCCAATATAAGATCCCTTCTGAAAAATCCCGAGGTAAAAATGATTTTTTAGAACCGCTTGCTTCTTGTACAATCCGATCTCCATCTTCTTTCAGGATTTGAAGATATAGATCTCCGGAAGAATTTCTGTATAATAAAAATCCATCCGTATCTTCTACCCAAGCTGCTTTTGGTACCTGCATTCCAAGTAGTCTGAGTCCTTTATGAAATCCGGGCCCTTTTGGATCGGAAGAATACATCGCTCTATAATTATAATCGTAAATACGGATCTGTTTTAATTGGATAGAAGAGCTAAAAAGTTTTCCTAAAACTTCTGCGTCCTTATCGGTTTCAGGTTTAGGAAATTCTCTCATTAGATATTCGAATCTATAACCCAAATCATAATATTTGTTCTGAAACCGTTCTAGGATAGAGTCTAGGAAAGATTCCTTTTTCAGTTTAGGGTACAAACTAAGAATTTGGATGGGAGAGAAGAAAACCGCATCCTTCCATGCGCCTGGAAAAAAAGGGATGGAAATCAATACGATACATAGCAGTATCAGAGCTAGGATTCGAGATCTTTTGCTATGTTTGCGCGGGTTCACGTTTCTAGTATCGGCGATTCCATCCTAAAGAATCAGTCTAATTCAATGGGATAATCGATACTTCTCGGCTTAATAAAATGATATTTTATGTGTTTATAGATGGGATAGGCTTCGGGGAAAACGATCCGAATAAAAATCCATTCTCCAAGTATGCAAAAGGGATCTTTCTACCTTTAGGAGGTAAATCGATCCCGGAAGATTCTCCTTCCCGCCTCCGGGAACTCACCTATCTTAAAACGGACGCCAGTATGGGAATCAAAGGACTTCCCCAAAGTGCCACTGGACAAACCTCCCTTTGGACAGGGATCAATGCATGTCAGGTGTTAAACCGCCACATGAGTGGATTTCCTACATTCACTTTAAAACGTATCATCGCAAAATATTCCATTATCCGTATTCTAGAAGAGAACGGATTTAAAGCGGACTTGCTGAACTGCTATACTCCTGGATTTGCAGAGCATATAAAAAAACATCCTAGACATGTATCTGCTTCTACTCTAATCCAAATGGCCGCCGACAAACCTTTAAAGGATATGGATGATCTGCGAGACGGTAAAGGTCTCTATATGGACATTAGCCGCGATTTCCTCAGAAAGTTCGGGAGAGATTTTATTGATAAGGATGATCCGGTTTTAGAGATCCAGGATCCTTACAAAACCGGTAAAGATATTATTCCTGCAATGAAGGGCCATACCTTATGTATCTATGAATACTTTATCACGGATAAAGTAGGCCATAAGATGAATTGGAAAGGTGCTGAGAAATGTATCTCCGACTTGGAGAACTTTTTACTCGGAGTTTTGGATGCAATGGATCCGGAACAAGACCAACTCATCCTAACTTCCGATCATGGAAACCTGGAAGATCTTACTGTGGACGTTCATACTGTAAACCCAGTGCCAACCATTCTATACGGTAAATACACTGAACAAATGAAGAACAAGATCCATGCTTTGAAAGATATCCCTCATGCAATTTATGATTGTTTAGGGGTACAAATCCAAATGTCTGAACAGGAATTTGTTCAGACTCCTACAAATTAAAATTTCTTAATATTTCCAGTCGTCGTCTTGGCGATCATCGTCGGAAGGTTTTGCTTTTCCGCCACCTTCTCCGTCCTTGTATCTCAGGTCGTCTTCGATCTGATCCAAGGCTTCCTTCTTCCAGGTAGCGGATTTTTTACCAACAGGGCTATCTGGATTTCTATCAGCAGATTCTTGGAAAACCGCAGCAGCTTTCTCATACTTTCCACCCCTGAAATAGATGGTCCCTTTTCTGAACATAGCAGCTTGGTCTAGGGTTCCGTCCGAATTTTCAAGAATCTTGTTTAAATACTGAATAGCTTGTTCTGATTTCCCTAAAGCATCGTAACTTTCTGCGATATAATACCAGGCTTGTTCCCTAGCTCTTTCGCTGACACCTATGTCCAGAGCCTTCTTCAAGGTTTCGATCGCAGAGTAATATTCCTTACGTACGTATAATTCTCTTCCCTTCTCTAAAAGTCCGGAGCGGAATTCCTTATCTACAGCAACCTTGTCCGGATCGAAGTATGCGTCCGATTGAACATAATCTTCGTATACATCGTAAGCAGACCAATCTTTGCCCATTCTACGCAAAGATTTTCCCCATCTGACTCGTGCTTTTACGTTTTCAGGATCTTCTTGTAAGGCCAATACATAGTTCTTTCTAGACTGATCGTAATTACCCTTTTTCATGTAATAATCAGCGATTGCGGATAACGCGTTGGATCTGAGTTTGTTATCGCCGGAGGTCCTTAGAACTTCTTCTAAATGACCTTTTCCTTCTTCGTCTCTATTTAATAAAAGAAGAAGGTTTCCAAGGCCGTAAGCAACCTTAGCTTTTTCTTCACGAGCCAAACCTTCTTTCTGGTTCAGCTCTCGAAAAATGCCAAGCGCTCTCATCTTATCTCCGGTCTTATCCAGAGCAGTTGCTAGATCGTATTGGATCCGGAAAGAAAGATCGGAACCTACATCCTTTGCGGACAATTCTGCAAAAATATCCAGAGCTTTTTCGGAGGATTTAGGATTGGAATGTTTTAAGAATTCCTCTCCTTCTCTTACTTTCTCGATAATCCCTTTATTTGTGGAATCAGTATCTTGGATCACCGCAGTGTAAATCCCCGTAAGAAGACCTGCGCATACGAATAAAAATCCAGTGACTAATATGATGGAACGGTTCATCTTCTTCCTCCGCCGATCCGGGCCAGACATTGTTTGGTCCAGAACTCGGTTCGTTCCGGATTATAGTTCTTTGTATCTTTTTGTACGAAGAACTTTAGGGCTTTATTATATTCGCCCTTCTTATAAAAAGACATTCCAAGGAAAAACTTTGCCTTTCCTCTGATATCTATATCGTTAGAACCGGCATAAGGAGCCAATTGTTTTACCGCTTCTCCGTATTCGTTTTTCCAATACGTAGACCTTAAAACTCGGTCGACTTCTTCTTCACTCGGTTCTTCCTGCTCAACAATCAGAGGTTGTTTTTCGTTATTCTGAACATTCTGGTTGTTTTGATTGTCCTGAGGAACTTGCTCTTCTTCTTTTGGTTCGTGTTTGTTAGGTTTATCGTTTTCTGCAGTTTGAGCATTATTATCGGTAGAACCAGGACCACCGATCGCAACATAAGATTGGTCTTGGGTCAGAGTGAAATCTTCTATATCTCCCCGTTTGACTGTAACACCAAAATACATTGTCCCTGAGTATGGTTTCATCTTAACCATAACGTTAGTATCCGGATGAGAAACTTCTCCCAATTTTCTAACATTACCGCCCAGGAAGGTAGAAACTCCTCCTGATAAAGGTTTGCCTGCTTGGTAAATGGAGTAGATCGTATTTTCGTCCGCGCGATCAGGAGCCTTCCAATCTAAACGAACTCCCCCATCAACGATACTCGCATTTAGATCCTTCACGTGCATTTCATCGTACGCGAATTGCGGATTAGTAACTACATCGTCTTCTTTAGGAGGTTTTCTTTTATCCTGATCATAAACATAGAACTGACGAACGAATGATTGGTTCTGAACTAAAGGTAAAACTTCTTTCAAACCTTGTTTTACTGAAACACCATAATATAGAGTTTGAGACTTGGTCAGATCTTGATCCAAGAAAGTATTTTCCGGATGAGAAACTTCTGCTAACTTCTCCGCCTTTCTCATCAATGTCATACTGGACATTGGCTCTGCAGATTTGTAGATAGTATAAATAGTTTCACCTTGGATTCCTTTTGGATAAGGCTCCCAAGAAATACGCAAGAACTGACCTTCTCTTTTTACGGAGATATCAGTGACCCTAGCATTATCCGAAAGATACTTTTGTTCCTCTGGAGGAGGTTGATTCGTATTTGTAGCGGGTGGATAATTATTCTGAGTATTAGTCGGAGGATAATTATTTGTCTGAGGTGGTGGATTATTTTCGATCACGATAGGGATCGTAGTATAGTTACGATTCGCGACTAATCTAGCATCCTTCTTTCTTACATGATGCGCTAATACAACGGCATAATAATAAGTTCCCGGTTTCAGATTATAATCATAGATCTGATTCACACCGTTAGCTACGCCGCTTGGAAATTTTCCTAACGAATCTGAGATATAACATTTTTCAGGACTATCAATGATAGAAGAAGAACGAGCCACGATGATCTCGCCGGTTTCTCTAGGAGCTTCCCAGCTGATACGAACGGATCTCCCGTCTTTCAAAACTTCTACATTGATAGAATTTGCAACGCTTGCGTTATCATTGTCCAGACGAAAGGTATCCTGGGCATAGATAGAATTTCCCAATGCCATCAGGAAAAATATATATAGGATCCGGAGTCGAATTTTCATCTGGAAATAAGGTTCCGAACTAGATTATCGGTTGCTACAACGCAAATTTTTACTTCGGTTTTTAAGAGAAAGTGGGGAAAATAATATAAAATGCACAAGATAGGGAAACTTCTTCCTTTGGTTTGATCTTGACTAATGAAAGCGTTCATAAGACATAATACGACTTCCGGCATATAAATGAATGATATAGAATATTATTACGACCCAGAATATCAGAATTTTCTCCTCTCTAGTAAGAGACGTGAGCTTACTCCTCCGGAAATCGTTTTGAAACATTTTTCCCTGAAAGATGTTCAGAATATCGTAGATTTTGGAATGGGGCTGGGTTTCTGGACGGAAACTCTTCTAAAATCCATCCATAAAGAAGGCTGGGTCTGGGGTGCAGAATGTAACCAAGACTTCCTGGACGAAGTATTACATTGGAAAAATAGGGAAGATATACAAAGATTTACACCTTTTTATATGGAGAAGGCGGATCGTCCCTTATTGCCGGAGTGGATCCCAGTCCCTGAAGTGATCTTTGCTTCTTTAGTGCTTTCTACTTTTGCAGACCCGGGCCAAGCAATGGACGGATTAGTTCGTTCCATGAAGAAGGGCGGCAAATTGATCGTTTTAGACTGGGTCAAAAACGAATATCCTGTCGGACCTAGGATCAACGATAAGATCTCTTTAGATAAAATGAAGTTCTTAGCTGAACAATATAAATTAGAGATCGTTAAAACTGTTCGAATTAGTGAAAACGTATACGGCCTAGAGATCCAATCCGGTCCGGAATTCGAATACGGTTATTACGATCTAAGAGAAGAAGAGACTTACTCGGAAGAATTGATCCGGTCTTAAGATACACTTCTTCTATAAGAATTAATATCATTCTTTTATTTCTCTTTATGTTGGGATACGTTTCGACAATGTTCTTCTATTGCACGGATAACATTAGCACACATTGGCGGATGTTCCGGAGCCAAGCTTTGACATCGATTGAATCTCCATAGGGCGACTTTTTCAGTATCAATACCGTCCGGAACTTCATTACAAAGATTTGGAACCTGCTTGGTCAGTTTCAAACTATAACTCAAAAATGTATAATGACCTAAAATACAAACGATATCCGGTACATAGCCGCATTCTTTTCCTCGCCTAATGGCCTCTTCTATTGCTTGGGATTGATTCTTACCTGGGCTCCAATCTATTGCTTCTAATTTGGCTTTCTCGTTATTCTCTTCAGCTTGGGAATTTTTATTTTGTAACTGAACCCACAAGGCAAGATAACAGCCACCACCCAAAATTAGAATACTAACAATAACAATCAAAAGGATCTTAAGTGCTCTTGGCATATCTGGTCTATCCCGCTTTAAATATTGTCGTTTTATGATAGAAGTTTCAACCGATCGCGGCAAGTATCCTTGCGGAAACCTTACCTTCTTTGTCGGTGGCATCTGGGATATATTCTCCGATCTCTACAGTTAAGAATTGTCCTGGGCTTAAACTTTTTAAGTCACTTTCAGGGATCACAGCTTTTAGATAATTATCAGTAACTGCAATTCCACCATTTTCTAAAACAGCCTCTCTCTTTTTAGAGAATTGGCCTTCTGCGTATTTACGATGTAGTCTTTGAGAAAGATCCATAAGAGAATGAACTCTTTCCTTTTTAGTTTCCTTAGAAACTGTTTCAGGAAATTGTTCTGCGGATGTATTTTTCCGAACCGAGAATGGAAATGCATGTATTTTAGAAAAACCTAATTCTTCCAGAATAGAACAAGAATCTTGGAAATCCTGTTCTGTTTCGCCAGGAAAACCTACGATCACGTCGGTTCCCAAAAACAGATCAGTGATCTTGGACTTAGCGAGTTCTATCCTTTTACGGAAAGTTTCAGGATTATAACTACGTTTCATTCTTTTCAGGATCTCTTTACTTCCACTTTGTAAAGGAACATGTAAAAATGGTGTAAATCTAGGGTGGGTAAGAAGTTCCGCAAGTTCCACACCCACATCCGGAGGCTCGATGGAAGAAAGTCTAAGCCTTGAATATTCCAACTTATTTAAGATTGCCTCGAGCATTTTAGGAAAAGCTTTTCTGCCGTCTGCATCCCTGTACCAGCCGAGGTTTACGCCTGTAAGTATGATCTCTCCGACTCCATTGTCCTGTAAGAAGGAAACCTGATCCAGTACATCCTTCCAATTTCTGGAGACACCCTTGCCTCTTGCCTGTGGGATTTTACAATAAGAACATTGGCGATCACAACCATCTTGGATCTTGAGATAAGCTCTGGTATGTCCATTCGGTAGAACATCCGAATATGCAAATCGATCCGAAACAACTTGGATATTTGCGGAATCTGAGCCTTCTTTCTCTAGGATCAATCTAGGAAGATCCGATTTGTTCTCATTTCCGATCACACCTGCGATCCCGGGAATGGATTCTATGGATTCTTTATCCGTTTGAGCGTAACAACCTGTAACCCAGACCTGAGCTCCTGGATATCTTTTGATAGCGTTACGTATAATATTACGATTTCTTGAATCTGCTTTATTGGTGACAGTACATGTATTGACCACCACCACATCCGGGATATCTTCCGCACCGGCCACGGAATATCCGTGTTTACTTAAAGAAGAGAATAAACCGTCCGACTCAAAAAAGTTGAGCCTGCAACCTAAGGTATGGAATAATACCTTTTTTTCAGCCTGCGGAAAGGGCATTGATCCTTGCCTCTATTCTTCTGATATTACCTTTTATTTTTTCGTCGTCAGGTTTTAACTTAAGCGCGGATTCCAATTGTTCTTTGGCATTTCTTAATTGTTCGAGGGCCTTTTTAATATTCCCTCTTTTTGCTTCTTGGTTTCCTGCTTTTTCATAAACTAATCCAAGATTATTCAATACATTCGGATTATTCGGAACTAAAGATTGAGCCCATTTCAAACTGACTTCGGCCTTCTCTGCGCTTCCTAGATAGAAGTATACCTGAGCTTCTAAAACGAGAGGATGATAATCGTTTCCATCTTCTGCTTTTAGTTTTTCTATTATGTATAATGCTTCTCTCGCTTTATTATTATATAATAAAGCAGTCGCATATAATAATCTTACTTCTCTATTTTTAGGATTAGCTTGGTAAGAATTATAAATGATCTCTAATGCGTCGGGATTCCTACCTGCTTGGATCAGATATCTGGCAAAATCCACACTGACTGCAGGATCTCCAGGTTTTAGTTTTAATGCTTCGGACCAATGAGTGGCTGCGGATTTATTTCTTCCTGCATTATAATGACAGAAAGCCGCTAAGTAATGAGTGTCGTAAGATCTTTTACCTTGTTCGTGAAGTACACGAATGATCTCTAGAGCTTTTTCTGAATTTCCTTTTTGGAATTCTGCTAATGCTGTTTGATAATCCGGTTCGCTCTGAGCGAAAGTATTCCCCGCGGAAAAAACAAATAGTATCAGTGTAAGTAGGAGTATTTTTCCTTTGTGCATCTTTTGGTCACTTTTTATAGGCGGGAAAAATTTTAGGTGGGGACCCCCATTGATTTTGTATTTAGACAATCAATTAAGGAATGAAATGGCTCCACCGGGTCGATGAAAACGATTATACTTGGATATCGTATAGAAAGGAAATGTTCTATTCTTTCCTCAGATACGATCTGAAAATCACCTGTTTCTAAAACAGGTAAACCGTCCAAGTTTCTGTAGATCTCGTATTCCTCTTGATCGAGGAAATCCGCCAACAGCATATAACCGGATCCGAAGTAGACCCCGCCTTGGAAGTAGTATTTGTAGAGGACGCGTACCTCGGGAAGAAATAAATCAGGCTGGAAAACACATAGGGAAATTTTTTCGATCCCAGCTACGGTTCTGATCTTACGTAAATGGAACCATACCTTACGGACTAAAAGGTAAAGGAGCACAAATATAATGGGAATCAGGTACGGCATAGACCCTCTCCAATAAAGTCTCCCTTTTTAGATCAAAAGCCCTCCTTTCGTCTCCGTAGGAGGGCAAAGATCTTTTACACTAACGCAGGTTCTTCGGAACGCTCCGGATTGTTCGGAGAACTTCCTCCGTCGGAACCTTGATCTGCAGGTTTATAATCTGTCCAAACTTCTTCCAAGAAGTCCAGTTTACCCTCTTTGAAAGCAACTGTGATCTTGGTAGGCTCTTTGTAAGCGCCTTTCAAGGTTTGGACTGCCATATAATCTTCTAACTCGCGTTGGAATACTCTGCGTAATGGACGTGCTCCGAACTTCTCGTCGTAACCGATATCCATGAAGTGATCCTTCGCTTCTTGAGTAAGTTCGATCTTGATCTTCTTATCCAATAATCTCTTATTGGTGTCGCGGATCATGATATCCATAATCGCCATAAGCTCTTCTTTTCTGAGAGGTTTGAAGTAAACTACTTCGTCCACCCTGTTCAAGAACTCTGGGTTGAAATGTTTTTTCAACTGCTCGCGAGCTTGGTCTGACTTGTATTTATCCTCTTCTCCGGAACGGTCCTCGAATCCGAGCCTTACGCTGCTCGAAATTTCTTTGGCTCCGATATTCGAAGTCATGATGATAATCGCGTCTCTGAAGTTTACCTTACGACCTTTAGTGTCTGTCAGGTTCCCTTCTTCCATTACTTGGAGAAGAACGTTGAATATATCATGGTGAGCTTTTTCGATCTCATCCAACAAGATGATTGAATACGGTTTTTTACGAACGAACTCAGTCAATTGTCCGCCATCATCGTAACCAACATATCCTGGAGGCGCACCGATCAATCTACTAACTGCATGCGGTTCCATATACTCGGACATATCCACACGAAGCATCGCGTCTTGGTCTCCGAATAAGAACTCAGCCAATGCCTTAGCTAACTCGGTTTTACCAACACCGGTAGGTCCGAGGAAGATAAAGGATCCTGTAGGTCTACGCTCAGCTTTGAATCCAGTGCGTGCTCTACGAACGGATTTTGCGATTTTTTGGATCGCTTCGTCCTGACCGACGACTCTTAGTCTAAGTTCTTCTTCTAAACGAAGTAGTCTAGAGGACTCGTTCTCTTCCATTCTTTGTAATGGAATTCCGGTCCACTGGGAAACCACGGAAAGAATATCGTCTTCGTCGATAGAAACTGCGAAATCATCCAGTTTCTCCTGCCAAGATCTGATCTTTTCTTCTAGAACTTGTTTCTTACGATTTACTTCGTCACGAACTCCGGCAGCTTTTTCATACTCTTGAGAACGAACCAGATCTTCTTTCTTTTGAGAAAGTGATTTGATCTCTTCTTCCAAGTCTTTTACTGCTTGAGGACGAGCACAGTTTGCAAGTCTTGCTTTTGCGCCCGCTTCGTCGATGATGTCGATCGCCTTGTCAGGTAGATATCTATCATTGATATATCTATGTGATAACTTAACGGATTGTTCCAAAGCACGATCCGAATAACGCACCTTGTGGTGAGCTTCGTATGCTTTTTTGAGTCCTGTAAGGATTTGGATAGCATCGTCCACAGAAGGTTCTGCAACTTTTACTACTTGGAACCTTCTTTCCAATGCAGAATCACGCTCGATATACTTACGATATTCTGTGCTGGTAGTTGCTCCGATACATTGCAATTCCCCTCTTGCAAGTGCAGGTTTCAGGATATTTGCGGCGTCCACCGCTCCTTCTGCTGCTCCTGCTCCAATCAGAGTATGCAACTCATCGATAAATATGATGATATTATTAGAAGAAGAAATTTCTTTCATGATCTTCTTCAATCTTTCTTCGAATTCTCCGCGATACTTGGTTCCTGCGATTAGGCTAGCTAAATCCAGGGAAAGTACACGTTTTTCGAATAGAAGATCCGGAACATTCTTCTCTACGATCGCAAGTGCAAGCCCTTCGACGATTGCTGTTTTACCAACTCCGGATTCTCCCACTAATACTGGGTTGTTCTTAGTTTTACGAGAAAGGATTTGGATCACCCTTTGGATCTCGTTAGATCTACCCACAACCGGATCCAGTTTTTTATCTCTGGCTAGTTGAGTAAGATCTCTTGCGAACTCATCCAAGATAGGAGTTTTAGTTTTTTCTGCGCGAGGTGTTCCAGGTTGAGCTGTCGGCTGGCTAGAAACTCCTACTGTGCTTGTAGGAGGAGCGCCTAATAGACGTAAGATCTCCCCTTTGATCACATTATAATTCACGCTAAAGGAGTATAACGCTCCACCCGCGATATTATTATTATCTCTCAATAACGCTAGAAGAATATGTTCAGTCCCAACATAATTGTGTTTCAGACGTTTGGCTTCTTCCTTAGAGAGTTCGATAATTTTTTGATATCGATCCTGTCCTTGGGCCATGTCCATCAACAATGTGCCGGAGTTCTCCCTGGTCCTGCGCTCTACTTCTTTACGAAGCTCGTTCAGGTTGATGTTCAGGTTATTCAGTATTTTTATCGCGACCGAATCTTCTTCCTTTAACAAACCTAATAAGATATGTTCAGGGCCGATAAATTCGCTACCAAGACGTTTTGCTTCGTCCTGCGCGATCTCGTTGATTACTCGTTTTGCTCTTTTAGTAAATTCCAACATAATTGCACGCCCTTCCTGATGGGTTCTGTAGGTTAGACTGTATTCGCATCCAATTTCCAACTGGGAGCCGGAATCTCCCTTAAAGAATATATCGGACTAGTTAACCAAAAAGGATTACGGGGCAAATGAGGCTTTTGTCCCGTCTTTTCCGCTTATTACCAGTAAGGCTAAATACGAAACCAAATTGAAAAAGGAATTTTTTCTATTTGGGCCGAAATTTTTTCGGAAAAAGACCAATCTACCCTTCAATTCTTCCCGATAGAAGCCCCAATCTGTAGGTAGCCTGAAATCCTTTAACTCTCCCGAGTCCGCAAGTCTTGCCGGAATAGAAACAGAAAGTTTGTCTCCAAAACCGGAGTTGGTAGGACAGGAATTGATGAATCCGATCCCTTTTTGAAAATCAAACTTATCTTCCGCCTCGAATTTCGTTAAAAAATCGGATTTTAGGATAGAGTTTAACTCAAGTAGGGAATCAGTCACATATTCCCAACGAATATGATCCTCGTCTCCCATCACTAATGTCCCTGAATTCCAGGGAATTCTTTGTTTTAATTCTAGGATCGGATGTTTTTTTCCTGAATTTAGATCTTCAGTTTGGGAATCATTCTCTTCTAAAAACGAATTTAGGAATCGGTCCGTTTTTTCAGTACGTTTAGTGTAGGTAGAATGTTTCGGATTTCTAGCAATACGAAACCTATACGTAAACGGCAAACGATGGGAATCTATATAGGACAAGCCTTCTTCCCAATTTGTTTTTTTGAATTTTTCCCAAGCATCAATTGCGGTGAAATGAGAAGGAGGTTCCCAATCGGGCGGGGCTTGGATCGGAATAAACTTAGTATATTCTTCTCCCAAAAACTGGATACAATGAGCGCATCCGATCTTTCCCCGATTTTTCCAGTCGAGAAGGGATAAGCCGCAATAAATACAGCCATCCATAAATGTTTATACCGTTTGAGGGACCACTGCGGGTTTGAGTTTTCCTTGGAAGATCTGGTTTCTTTTATGAGCAAGCGCCGCCAGTTCCATATCGTGGGTCACTAGTATTAGACTGAATCTAAGATCCTTTTGTAATTCTTGGATCAGATTCATTAGATTTCTGGAATTTTCCCTATCCAAATTTCCAGTAGGTTCATCTGCAAGTATGAGTCTTTTTCCGGCAACTAAAGCTCTTGCCACTCCCACTCTTGCACTTTCTCCTCCGGACAATTGAGAAGGGTGAGAATGTATCCTTTCTTTCAAACCTACTTTCTCCAACATGGAGATTGCTTCCTTCTCCGCTTTAGAAGTAGAATAACCTTTGATCAAAAGTGGAATGCTTACATTTTCCAAAGCTGAAAAATCAGGAAGAAGAAGATGATGTTGGAAGATGAATGCGATCTTTTCCGCGCGGAAATTTTCTTTTCCCTTCTCATCTAAATTGTTCAGATTGATACCGCAAATTTCGACCTCACCTAAATCGAAACTATCCATTGCACCTAGTATATTGAGAAGAGTTGATTTTCCTATCCCGGATTTTCCTTCGATGGAGAAGATCTCACCTTCTTCCACGTCCATATCCAATCCATCTAGTACGGAAAATTCCTTTTCCAGGATATGATATTTTTTAACCAGATTTCGGATCTTAATAATACTCACGTTAGTCGTTCCTTATGGTGTCGACAGGATTCAGACTTGCGGCCCATCTCGCGGGGAAGTATCCTGCAATTCCGGAAAGTATCGTAGCTGCAGTAGTTACCATAAAAATAAAAGGTATATTGATATCCACTGGCAGTTTATCGAAATAATAAATACGTTTAGGAACTAACTCTACAGGAGTCCAATCGGAACCGGTGAAAGAAGGTCCCAACAAATTGATGATCTCTTCTATATAACCTATAATAGTATCGAGTGAGTTTGCTAAGAATACGCCACCCACTCCTCCAGTCAAAGAAGCCAAGATCCCAACAAGCATCGCATTCAATGTAAAGATCAAAAGAATATCGGAGGCGGGAAGTCCGAGTGCTTTTAAAACTCCGATCGATTTACGTTTTGCTCTCACTAGAGAATAGACGGAAGCGACCATTCCAAGCGCGGCCAAGATAATAAATAAGAAAACAATAATAGAGATGATCGTCTTTTCCAACTGGAGCGCAGCTAAAAGATTCTCTTGTTCTTCGGCGATCGTCCTAACAGATAAAGAAGAAGCCGCATCTATTTCTTGTTCAAACTCTAAACTATTGAATAGTTTGTACAGTTTACGTTTGCTGATCGCAAGGTCATCCAAAGACTTTGCCTTGATAGTGATCTGATTTACAGAATCTTTCATTTTAAAGAATTTCTGAGCAACCGGTAAGGACATATAAACAAAACTGGAATCGAACTTATAGTTCCCCGTTTTAAAAAATCCGGACACTCTAAAATTTTGAACGCTTACTTCGACACCTTTTCCAAGAGAGAACCTTCCCCCTGGAACCGCTAAAGTAAGTTGTTTGCCTAAACTGAAATTGTAAAGGTCCTCCATCTCTTTTCCCAGGATGATATAACTTTCTCGGTTCAGGTGACTTAGTTCTTCTCTATCGTAATGAACTATTCTTGGGAAGTTATGAAGTTTATGTTCTATCAATGCATCCACACTCGGAACAGCAACTGCCTTGATGAGAACGGGATAAAATACATTATATCTTTGGATGAGTCCATGACTTTGGATCCCACCTTCGACAGAGATAATCCTGTCTTTTAGATCGAGATCGTTTTGTATATATTTGATGATCTTTTGGTAGTCTCGGATCTCTCCGCCATTGGAACTGCTTTCAATTGTAATATGTTCTCCGCCTTGCCACAGAGATTCCTTAAGTTGCCTTTGGAATCCGTTAAAGATAGAAAGTACTACAATGAGAAGGGCAACTCCAACAGCCATAACGATAAACGAAATCCTGGACTTGATCGAAAGCAATCCCGTGACTCTGGATCCTCGGATATATCGGGATGTGAGAAGCAGGATTAGGGGGGATCTATGAAAGAAGAAATTCATCAGTTGGGCGGTTGAAATTAAACAAATCCGCAAATTTCCTTAGTTTGACAATTATCAGATTCCGATGCAGGATGTCAAAAAAAAGTCGATACCGATTTGGCCTCATTGTAGTATCGGTGTTTCATTCGAAATTTTATGCCATCCGAACAAGTATATTCCTTATTATTTCAGTCTAGGGACGGGGCTTCGTCTCTTTACATCCTATTTGGGGGAATCGTTGATCCGGTTTCCAGTCGGATCGATAGATTCGAAGTAGTAGCCGTTGGGAATAGCGAGCTGATCAATATCCCGTTATCCGGAACTACCTTCAAAGACATCACCAATGTTTGTCAGAAGATCAAATACGAAGGCAAACAACTTAAAAATCTCACTAATAAACTTCAGGAATTATTCCAAAACAGCGGACGCTCCGACGATTTTATGGAGCAGCTCATTCACTATATCAATAAACGTGAAGACGACAAGATCAAATACTTGGTCAACCAGATCCAAAACCAAGCGATGGGAAATTCTAAACCTGATATCAGTCTTTGGTATTCTCTAATCGATCGAGATAAGATAGATGAGGCCGGTTCTGGAAAATCTTCTTTCGAAACTTTGGATTCTGAAGATGCGCATGAAGATTCCGCCCCGGAAGAAGCTCCTATAATTCCGATTGGAGTTCCAACTGGGATAGATGCTTCCATCCCAGCTGCTGCAGCAAGAGTTCAGTTCAAATTTATTCTTTCTCCTGTTTCCGGAATTCCGGTAAACCAACTCAAACCTGGCGATCAAATTGTAGTACAACTCACCGGAAGTGATCCTACTACTATGGGAATCATAGATTCTATGAAACTCAAAACGGAAGACGGAAGTATTAAGCCTATTCCAGCCACCGTTGTCGCAACGGAAAACAAAGGTGTGGAGAATGAAACCGTAGTCAAAATTGGAAACGATGTCTTCGGTAAAATTTACGAAGAAGAAAATTCCATCAAGGTCCGCCTTTACACCGGAGAAAAACCGGTTTCCAAATCCGGGGGCTCAAGTGGTGCATCCTCGGCTTCTAACGCTTCTTTAGAAGCAGGAGAATCCAGTCTACTTCTGACTGTACTTATCGCATTAGGGGTAGTTGGGATCGGAATGATCGCGATTTTTGTATTCTTACTTTAAGTAAGGTCACTCTCTCCTAACTTTTTGGATGGAGAGAATCCAGCTAAGTAAAATCATAGCCCTATCGACGGATTACGATATGAAATCTCGCATTAAATTGACCATCACCTATATTATTCCTTTCGTACTTCTGCTGGTCAGCGGGTTTCAACTTTTCCTACAACCTACTTTTCTAAACACCAATGATACTGCTACTATGGAAGCTTTGTTGGATGGAACTGCAAGAGAACCAATCTCCGGATTTTATTTTCAGGGTGGGGCAATTTCTCAAATGCTTCTGACTGAAAAAATTTTGAAAGAAATTGAAGATCCAAGTCTTCCGAATGATTCTCAACCGGAAGAGATCAAAAACAGATTGGGAAGAGTTTTACTCGGACAAAGATTGCAGATTTTCTTTTACGTATTCTTAGCGGCATTATCTCTAACTTCTTTTCTTTCTCTTTATTTCAGAGCATTCTTCTATACTTTCTTGAACCGAATTTTATACTTTTTCGGTTTTATTCACGGGCTTTTCAGTATGCCGAATATCGCATTGGCAGGTGCAAGCTCAGGAAGAATGGAAGATCTTTTTTGGGTGATACCTTCTCTATTCTTGGCATTTGCTTGGATCATAGGTATGGTTTATCTGATGTTTTCCATCGGAAAACTTTTCTCTAAGGACGATGCAGATCGTTTTTATTCTCTTAAAAATCTGAGAGAAGATGAATCGGAGTTTAGATCCGAAGGTAATCGGAATAATTCTTTTGTTACTGTACTTCTCCACTTTTTAGGGATCGTGGCATTAGGAACCTTGATCGGAAATATAGTTTATATTCCGTTATTCGTTCTCCAAAAAAATTATTCGGAACCTTTCGGTATCTTGATCGCTGGAGCGGTTGTTGCCGTTTCAGCATTTTATATCCGAAATTATCTCAAATTCGGAAAAAGTCCCGAATTGAGCACTTACCAGAACTTGGCTTTGGGAATCAGTTATCTGCAGGTCAGATTTATCAGGATCGCTTTGATGATACTTTTGGTTTTAGTTCTGGTCGTTGTATTTATTCTTTTCTTATTCAATTTACTTACGATCAACTTCGGGATCTTAGAATCCTTGTTTCCATCCATCGACAGTAGACAGAATCTCTAAAGCGTTCTTGCCCAACCAATAACAAAAAACAACATGAGAAAAAGCTAAAACAGAATAGCTTAATCTGTCCAATACTCTTCTGAACGCGATAAATATTCCAAGGTGGGTCACCACTAGGGAAAGTATAAAACCTTCTCCTGCGTAATGATTTAATGTAAGATAAAAACTTAAGTAAACTGTGATTATGAAAAATCCCCAGGCAGCAAACTTCTCCAGTTTGAGATGCCTTGGATCCATATTATATTATCCGCAGTTAGATTCTTTTTTCTGAACTTCGCAGAGAACTTTTCCGGCTGGAGAAAAGATCGTTCTAGATAAGAAGATTCCATTCTCATCAAAAACTTCGACAGATTCGGTTTGTCTGTTAGGGAAATAATAGAACCAAGTGCGGATCTTTTTTCCTTTGGAATAATAACCTGAATATTCTAATTCTCCGTCTTTGAAGTATTTTTGCCAGAAATCGGATTTTTTTCCGTTCTTATAATTGCCTTTTACTTCTAAAGAACCTTCCGGATAATATCTCTCATACGGACCTTCTTCGTTTCCTTCGTCCCCATTAATTTGGGCGAATTCGTCTTTGGTCTGGCTTCCGAATCTTTGTTTGATATAAGGTTTGCCGTCTGCAAAATACCAAACCCAGTCTCCTATTTTGGAGCCATGTTCGTATTTTCCAATAGAAGATATACCTTCTTCGGATCTGAGATAAGATTTACATAGTCCATGATAGAGTTTATTTTCATCTAAAGGACATTCAAAATATAACTTTCCATTATCATAATATATTCTAGCAAGATTCGGCTCATTCAAAATGAATGCGTTCATGTTTTTGTCGTATTTTGCGCCTGCAGGAAGACCTTGGGGTCTTTCTGCGGATTCACAAACGAATAAAAACGAACAAATGAAGAATATTATAAATTTTGAAAATTTCATCTAATCGATGGTGAACTTTTTGGACACGAGAATTTCCCCATTCTCATCTTTGATCTCTGCTTCGTAAGAACCTTCGTCATCGAAGAAAGAATCATCATAGTAGGTTTGGAATTTATCGAATCTGCGTTTGAATTCTTTTTCCTGAACGCTAATCTCTGCCTTGGATTCATCTACTTTATAGATCGTAAGTATGATCTTATCGGGGGAGAACCAACCACCTCTTTTATAATAAATGAAAAAGTCCTGTCCGTGAGTGAAATGGTATTCTTTTTCCGAACCCATTCCGGAAACTTTATCCGGAGTCATCTTATCCACGTCCATGTAGATCTCGTGTTTAGAGGGCCAGATCCACCAAACAAAGATCAATACCAAGAAGACACCGAGAATGCGGATCCATTTTTTATTTCCGTTCGAATCACGGAGTCCCGTTTGCGTGTATTCTTCTATCCTCATACCGTTGTTTAGCTTGAAAATGGGCTCTTTTTTGGGCAATTGTTTTTCCCGGCTTTCAGGCGATTCGGAAGGAGTAGAATAAGTCCCGGACTTAGAACTTTGTTCCGGAACAGAACGTGCCGGTTCAGTAGAAGTAGTAGAAACGGATTCCGGAACCGCGGGCTTATCCGAGATTTTTGGATCTGTTTTTTCTTCCGGAGAAACTTCTCCCCCTAAGGTTTTTTTGACAGCTGCCCCTGCCGCTTTTTTTAATAAGTCCTTCTTACCCGCCAAGGGAATAGACCTCGTCTGTAAATTGTTGGTATGCCTTGGTCGTTTTATTTTTGGGTTGGTATTCGTACAATGACTGATTCAATAGATGCGCCTCTTCTACTGCAACAGAAGGTGGAATTTTAGATTCGAATAAACGAAGATGTTCTTCAATCATAGGAACCACCGTTTGAGACATCGTGGTCCTTTGTTGGAATAAGGTCAATAATGCTCCTAAAATTTTCAAATCAGGGTTAAACCTTTTTACCGTATGATTTTTGGCTTCTAAGATCGCTTCTATCCCATCCAAAGAAAACTTAGAGATCTGTAATGGAACAATAAGTCCCGTCGCTGCGACAAAAGCATTCATCGTGATCAAAGAAAGACTTGGAGGACAATCGATTACCACCCAATCAAAATCATTTGTGACAGTTTCCAAGGCTTCCTTCAGAACAAAAAAGCCGTCCATTTTTCCGGAAAGAAGAACATCTATTTGAGAAAGTTTAGAAGAAGCAGGAAGCAAACTTAAACCCGGGATTCGGGTTGGAGTGATCAGTTCACGAATTGGGACCTTCTCACTAAAAAGTAAAAAAGAGTCTTTACCATTTTTGGAAGAAGATTCCGAAAACACGGAACTCGCATTGCTTTGGGCATCCAGGTCTATTAGTAAAACCCTTTCTCCCTTTCTGGCAAGACCGACAGCAAGATGGACGGAAGTAGTCGTTTTACCCACCCCCCCTTTTTGGTTGGCTATACAAAGAGTTTGTTTCATTCAAAAATCCGTTGCCGGTACTGGTCCTCTTAGAAGAATAACTACATAGGCCTCTAAAATTTCAAGAATAAGGAAAAATTTCCTGTTCTTCCGGAAACTGAGGCAAGGGAGCCCTAATGGAATACGAAGTAATCATCGGTTTGGAAGTGCACGCTCAATTAAACACGGATTCCAAAGTTTTCTCCGATAGTCCTTCCAAGTTCGGAGCCGCTCCTAATTCGCAGGTGTCCTCAGTTTGTTTGGGACTGCCTGGTTCATTGCCTGTATTAAACGAAGAAGCTTTGACCAAGGCGATCATGGCCGGTCTGGCATTCGGCTCCAATATTACTCTTCATACTAAGTTCGATCGAAAAAATTATTTCTATCCGGACCTTCCAAAAGGTTACCAAATTTCACAATTCGACAGACCGATCTGCGAAGGTGGAAAAATCTTTTTCACGGTTAAGGGAGAAGATAAACCTAGATTCGTAAACCTCACGCGTATTCATATAGAAGAAGATGCCGGAAAATTAATACATTCCGCAGATCCTAAAATTCCTCAGTCTTATGTGGACTTGAACCGTGCAGGAACTCCTCTAATAGAGATCGTTTCCGAGCCGGACATGCGCTCTTCCGACGAGGCATACTATTATCTTTTAGCTCTCAAATCAGTTCTTAGATATATTAGGGTTTCCGATTGTAATATGGAAGAAGGTTCGCTTCGCTGTGACGCGAACGTTTCCATTCGTCCAAAAGGTTCTGACAAATTCGGAACAAGGGTAGAGATAAAAAACCTAAACTCATTTAAAGCAGTCAAAGCAGCCATTGATTATGAAGTAGAATGGCAAAGAGACATGTATACTCAGGGAAAAACTTTCCCTCAACAGACCAAACTTTGGGACTCCGCATCCAACGTGACTCTCACAATGAGAACGAAAGAGATGAGTCATGATTATAGATATTTCCCGGATCCGGATCTTCCTCCTGTAATTCTTACCAAAGAAACTGTAGAGGATATCCGCAAATCTCTTCCGGAACTTCCTGATGCAAGAAGAGACAGATTCGTAGAAAAACTGGGACTTCCTAAATATGATGCAGAAGTTCTCACTGCGGAAAGGGAAATCGCAGACTATTATGAAAGTGCTCTTAAAGTTTCCGGAGACGCTAAAAAAACTTCCAACTGGGTCAAAGACGAAGTATTAGGAATTGTTAATAAAGAAAGTATTACGATCTCCGAATTCAAAGTAGGACCTGAAAGAATAGGCGGCTTAGTAAAACTAATCGCTGACGGAAAAATTTCAGGTAAAATAGGTAAAACCGTCTTCGAAGAAATGCTCGGAACAGACAAAGATCCGGAAACAATCGTAACCGAAAAAAATCTGATCGTTGTTCGTGATGACAAAGAGATAGAAAGGATCGTAGACGAGGCGATTGCAGCAAACGAAGACGCTGTCCAAAAATACAAATCCGGCAAGGACAGAGCTCTCGGTGCGATCGTAGGCTATGTGATGAAGGTTTCCAAAGGAAAAGCGGATCCGAATTTAGTGAACCAGATGTTACTGGATAAATTAGGACCTTTGCCTCCTAAGGGTTGAGAATATTTAAGGAGAAGTATTCGAAAGATTACTTCTCCTTGGGTACTGCCCAATAGTAGTGCAGATATTCCTCGTTCAATTTAAATCCAAAACGTTCATATAGATGTCTCGCATGACGATTGTCCGGATGAGTTTCTAAGCCCATTCCCTTTCCGCCATGTTCGATTACATGATTCGCTGCTTCAGTCAGGATTTTTCTAGCAGTTCCCTTTTTACGTTCCGTTTCTCTAATATACAGATCGTTGAGTATATACTCCCTTCTCATGGACAAAGAAGAGAAGATCGGATAAAGTTGTGCAAAACCGAGCAAACCTTCTCCTCCTTCCGCAACGATCAAAACAGAATCCTTATGCAAGAGCCTATCTTCTAAAAACTTTTTAGCTCCTGAAAGATCGGAAGGGAGTTCGTAAAATTTACGATAAAGGTCGAACAATTCCGAAAGTTCTTCTAGATCGGAACGGCTAGCGATTCGTACGTTGATTGAATTTTCTTTTTGCATATTTGTTTTGAAGGGAATAAAAACAATTTTAGCGTTTTAAAGTCTATTTAGATTTTCTAAATTATACATCCTGCCTTGCAGATTTCTAAATCTTTCATCTGCTTTCTCTTATTTTTGAAATATTTTTAGATCCATAAGTAGCAAAAACCATTACATATGGGTCTTTTGAATAAGTCGGATTAGACTTCGGTGAATCGCCTTAAAGAAGCATTCTAGAAAAGATAGATTTTATTATTTTTTCTCATTATGATTCGCAGGGGAAAGGCTTCGAGAAATTCTGGCATTTCGATACGGAAATCTCAGATCGGTTTTTGAGATTTCCGGCTACTCCGCTTGACGGAGACAGGACCCGCTTTCTATTATGTCCCTTGGTATGGAAGACTTCGCCCACCTTCATCTCCACACAACTTACTCGATGCTCGACGGGGCCATCCGAATCAAAGAGCTAATGCAGCATGTTAAGGAGCTTGGAATGAGCTCCGTGGCAATGACCGACCATGGAAACATGTTCGGCGCCATTGAATTTTATAATGAAGCAACCAAAGCCGGAGTTAAACCGATCATCGGCTGTGAATTTTATGTTTCTCCTAACAGAAAAGCGGAAACAGAAGAATTTAAGATCGCCGACGGAAATGCATATCATCTAATCCTTCTTGCTAAAAATGAAGTGGGTTACAAAAACCTAATAAAGCTCGCAAGTAAATCCTATACCGAAGGTTTTTATAAAAAAGCAAGGATCGACTATGATCTTCTTGATAGACATAGCGAAGGCCTAGTCTGTCTTACTGCTTGTCTCGCAGGTGAAGTGAATCGCAAAATTTTAGAAGGTAAAGCACCTGAGTCCTTCCAACTTGCAGGCAAACTAAACGAAATTTTTAATAAAGAAGATTTCTATCTAGAGATCCAAAACCACGGAATTCCGGAACAAGATATCGTTGCAAAAGGTGTGTACGATCTCGCTCAAAAAACAGGGATTAAATTAGTAGTCACGAACGATTCTCACTTCTTAAAAAAAGACGATAAAGAAGCCCAAGACATTCTTCTTCGTATTGGAATGAGAAAAAACATCGAAGACGAAATGGAATTCGGGTTTAATCAGCACTTCTACGTCAAAAGTCCTGCAGAAATGAAAGCACTCTTCCCGGAACTTCCTCAAGCATATTATTCTACTTTAGAAGTTCGCGATAAAGTAGATCTCAAATTAAAATTCGGGAATTATCTTCTACCGGAATTTAAGGTTCCCGACGGTTTCGATGAATACGGTTTTATGGAAAAACTGGTTTGGGAAGGAATTCTCCAACGTTATTCTCAGGTTACTCCAGAGATCAAAGAAAGAGTAGAATTCGAACTAAACACGATTAAGAACATGCACTTTGCAGGTTATTTCTTGATCGTTCAGGATTATATTAACTTCGCCAAAAAAACAGGGATACCTGTTGGTCCAGGAAGAGGATCCGCGGCCGGTTCTATCGTAGCATATGCACTTGGAATCACAAACGTAGAACCTCTACAATTCAATCTACTCTTCGAAAGATTTTTGAATCCGGACAGAAAGGACATGCCGGATATAGATACGGACTTCTGCGTAGAACGTCGAGAAGAAGTAATCAATTATATCCGCCAAAAGTACGGAGAAGATAGAGTCGGTCAGATCATCACATTCGGATCTTTAGGTGCAAAGGCTGCACTCAAAGACGTTGCTCGAGTAATGAATCTTCCATTCGAAGAGTCTAATAAACTCACAAGTTATTGTCCAAGTAAACCTGGTATCACAATCGACGAAGCACTGGCTATGTCCGGAGACTTAAAACAAGCCAGTGAAAAAGACGACTTAAACAAAAAGATATTCGCAATCGCAAAACGTTTAGAGGGAAACCATAGGCAACCCGGCCGCCATGCTGCAGGTGTAGTGATCTCTCCTTTTCCTTTGGAGGAAGTTGTTCCTCTTTCCACAGTTGCAGAGAAAGATAAACCAGGTGTTCGTTCTATCGTAACCCAATACGAAAAAAACAACTTGGAATCCGTCGGCCTTATCAAGATGGATATCTTGGGTCTTAAAAACTTAACGACCCTAAACTATGCTATCAAACTTGTAAGAGAAAGAAGAGGGATCGAATTAGATTTAGATAAAATTCCTCTGGATAACGCAAACACTTACGCATTATTAAGAAAAGCGAATACGCTTGGGATCTTCCAGTTAGAATCCACCGGTATTACAGATCTAGTGGCTCGAAGCCAGGTCTCCAATTTTGACGAGATCGTAGCCTTGATCGCACTCTATCGACCTGGTCCAATGGAATCAGGAATGTTAGAAGAATATTTGGAACGTAAGAGCGGTAAAAAGCCCGTTACGTATCCGCATTCCTCCACCGAATCTATCCTAAAGGAAACATTCGGACTCACTGTTTACCAAGAGCAGGTAATGAGTATCTCCCGAGTTGTGGGCGGATACACCATGGGCGAATCGGATATGCTCCGAAAAGCTATGGCCAAGAAGAAAAAAGAACTTATGGATCCGCTGCGGATCAAGTTCATCGATGGTGCCCAAGCACAAGGCCATGCTAAAAAATTCGCAGAAGAACTTTTCGATCAGTTGGAAAAATTCGGAGGATACGGATTCAACAAATCCCATTCCGTGGCTTACGCGTTAGTCACCTACCAAACCGCTTATATGAAGGCCAATTACCCAACAGAGTATATGGCTGCATTACTCGCTGGAGATCATTCCAAAACTACTGATATCACAAAATATATTAATAACGCTCGCGAAATGGGGATCAATGTTTTGACCCCCGACGTAAACGAGTCCGACGTATCCTTCTCCGTGATCGATGACCAAACGATTCGATTCGGTATTTCCGCAATGAAAGGTGTGGGAGAAGGCGCGGCGGAAAATATTATCAAAGCTAGAAAAAACCTCGGAGGTTTCAAAGAGATCACCGAGTTCATGACCAATATAGATACTAGAGTATTGAACAAAAAAATCCTGGAAGCATTGGTCCAAGGTGGTGCATTAGATTCTTTCGGTTATACTCGAAAATGTTTATTCGAGTCCATGGATAGTTTGGTTTCTTTCGCACAAAAAGAACAAGAACGATCTAGAGAAGGTCAATTCTCTCTTTTCGGAGACAGCGGACTTAGCTACGAATTAAAACTTCCTAAAGATGCAGATGAATGGGAAATGGAAGATAGACTTCGAAGAGAAAAATCTGTAACTGGTCTTTTCCTTTCAGGGCACCCATTAGATAAATACAAAGGCCACTTAAAAAGTCTAAACTCGGTCCCGATTGAAACATTAGACAATATTAAAGCAGGCAATAAGGTAGAAGTAGCAGGAATTCTTACTTCCTTGAAGATCAAGTTCACCAAGAAAAAAGAGGAATTCGTAAACTTCAAACTGGAAGATCGCACAGGAGAAATTGAATGTGTGGCCTTCCCTAAAGTGTATCAAAAATTTAAAGAAATCATCAAAGAAGATCAGGCAGTATTCCTAAAGGGAGATCTTGATAGGATAGAAGCAGGAGAATCCGAACTAAGAGGACAGATCAAAGTAAACAGTTTCGAGATCTTGAACGATGCCACCATCGAAGACAAAATGGAAAAGGCACTTCATATCAAACTCGGAGACCGACATAGAAAAATGCCGGATATTATTGGACAACTGCATACTTTACTCGCTGCTTACCAGGGAAATTCCCAAGTATATTTCCATCTGATCTCGGGGGACGAAGAGAAGAAGGTAATCCGCGCTCATAATCATTATTCAGTGCAACCGAATCCTGAACTGATGAATCGATTGGTTACGTTACTCGGAGAAGATACGGTTTTCGAAAGTTTCGGAGATAACGTAAGACTCTACGGAACGAACGGAACTAAACAAGCGGTTAAGATTTAATTCTTCTCGCCTCTCATTCCTATATTCCCAAACAACAATGCTGGAAACTTCCCGCTTACTATTAAGAAAATGGGAACCAAAATTTAAAGTTTATCTTCGTAAGGTTACTAAACTAGCAGAAACTTTTCCGCTACCGCTCGGATCTACTTTTAGATCTCCACCCGAATGGCTGAGCAGATCTCTGGAAAAGCGGCTCCAATCTCCTTCTACCAAACTTGCACCTTCTACTTGTAGCTCCAAAGTTTTGACAGTAGGGTTCCTAAAACTGATCTTCAGATCTTCCACATGATTTGTAACGGATTCGGAAGTGGCGGATACTATCTCTCCCAAAACCAAAAGAAGAAGGTTCGCTTCTTTCACATCCAACTGATAATGTTTTGAAACAGGATCCAAATTCGGAAGAGCCTTGTATTTGGAAACAATACGATTTAGATAATTTTCGATCACTTCTCCGATCGAAACGCTTTGTACATGTTCTGCGTCTTGCGAAACAGTGTGGACAGAAGCAAGAGCCAATATTCTTCTTTCTAAAATCTGTAAAACATTCCTGGTTTCCATAGAATGTTCAGAGTCTTTCAGAAACGAAACCATCTCCAAGATGACTTGCATATTATTTCTGACCCTATGAGAGAGTTCTTTTAAAAGAATATCCTTATCTAAGATCAATTTGTCCATATTCGCACCGATTAAAACAGCGAATAATGTAAGAACACAAAGTGAAGCAATTGAATCCGTATAAATTTCATTACCGGTCGATCCGATCGAAAAACCAGTCTTCCAAAAGATTAGTCCTAAACAAAAGAACATTGATAAGACTGCCATTTTACGGTTAAAAAAGTAGAGCTGGAAAAATACTAAAACAGGAAACCAGACAGCAGCATTTTTAACGCCAGGTCCATACACTACCCCGAGTCCCAAAGCTAAAATAAACAAAAAAGAACTTAGATAAACTGCTTCTTTGTATCGATCCTTATATAATAAAAATCCGCTAAGGATAGATGCAATTCCCGCAACCATATATCCAGGACGTAGCGTGTGGTTCCCCATAAAAAATTCGAAACCCAAAACACCGAAAGAAATACAACCGACTACTATAGAAATCCCGAATAGATAATTCTTTCTATGTAATCCCGGAGTATCTATGATCTCGAACATAAGTGTAACCCTATTGCAGGCTAAGCCTGAATAACCTATAAGACGAATGCGAGATTCCTTCGGCAACAAACGAATAATATCAGTATGAATTTTTGATAATAAGAATATTCTAATTTTGAAAGAAAATAAAAGAAATCTAACGTTTTAAAGTAAGGACAGAGCCGATAGAACCATCGGCTCTAACAAAGACCTATTTAATCTGGAATAACGTATTGGCTCCAGATCCCAAAAAAGTATTCGGATATTTACCGTCCCATTTTTTGATCCTTTCCATCTCTACCATCAAAGGAGTCAGTTGCTGGCTTTTTAAACGTAAAGCCTCAGCTTCTGCTCTTGCCTCCGCTACTCTCTGCTCTGCTTCCACCTTCACTCTTTCCAATTCATTCTTAGCACGTAATGCATCTTGTTCGGCCTTCTGCTTTAATTCGATAGAATCCGAGAATGTTTTAGAAAATTCAAAATCCTTCATAGACACTTCGTCTATTTGGATATAGAACTTGGTAAGTTTTGCTCTTAAAGAATCTTGGATCTGGGTGGCGACCTCGTCCCTTTTTGTTACAAGTTCGGATGCTGTGAATTGAGCGGTAACATGTTTCATAGTTTCCAAGACCGCAGGTGCAACTATTGAATCTTCATAAGACAACCCGATCTCTTGGTATAACTTATTCACACTCTGAGGGATCAAATGATAGGTCAAAGTGATTTTTGTATGGATCTCTTGCAGGTCTTTAGAAGGTGCACTTGAGTTCACATCTGTCTTCTGCAATCTAACGTCGATAGAATGGACTGACTGAGTAAAAGGTATGATTACATTCAAACCCTCTCCCAAAACTCTATCTGATACTGCACCGAATGTGGTTACCACTCCTCGATGACCGGAGCTAATACATTTCAAAGGATTAGCAACTAAAATGATTACGGCTGCAACGACATATATAGCTAGCTTTTTCCAATTGAATTCCGAAAGTTTCGAAATACTAAGTTCGTTCATAGAATTCTCCTTTTGATTTTTAAAATCGGTATATAAATTTTTAGAAAGGGAATCTATTGAAGAACGATTTAATCGTTTTCACAATACTAATTTTACCCTTCCATATGAATAGGACAGGAAATTAGATTCCAGACAATAAGGTAGAAAGAAATTAACGGATACGATTTACGTAGAAAGTAAATGTTTTTTCGGTAAGATTTTGTCGGAAGTCCCAAGCCAAAACCTTGATCACATTTTCTCCATTACGAAAATCCAAATTACCTACCAAGTATTGGTCTTTAAAATAGAGATCTGAAAACGGAAAACCTTCTGAGTTTTTCCATTCTCCTTTTTCGTAATGTAAATTGGAGAAGCTTGCCTTTTTCAATAATTGTCCGTTCAAGGAAACTTGGATCTGAGAAACGCCTCTTCTTTGTCCCGATTTTTTACCGGCATCTTGGATACCGACTGTAACCGGAAACGCGCGAGAAATATTGATATTATCTCCGTCATTCACCTGGCTGTATTTGTATTCATCCTGGTGGATAAGTAAATTTCCGATCACAGGAGGGTTCTCATCTTCTACGATAGGCAAAACCTTCATGGGATCTTGGATGGTTTTTCCGAAATCTTTCAATAAAACAAAATGTAGATGGGCTCCGCTGGAGTGCCCGGTGTTTCCGGTATAGGCGATTTTTTCTCCCCCGGCAACTAGACGCTCTTCTAGTAAACCTGGAAGTCGTCCGTCTTTCAAATGGTAATAGGAAGAATACGTCCCATTTCCATGATCCAGCCAAACAGAATTCCCAGTTCCGAATTCTTCCCCAAAAGGATCATCTTCGCCAAACCGTGAATAGAGGATCTTGCCCTCTGCCATAGCCAAAACCGGTTCTCCAGTGGAAGCGATATCCATTCCGTTATGAAAATGGTCCCCCCTGGATTCTCCGAAGACGGATGTAACCTTATTCTCGATTCCGTCGGTTTTCACAGGGAAAAGAAAATTTATTACTTTATCGTTTTGCGCAAAGGTGCTTAGATGGAACGCGGCCAAGATAATTCCGAGGGATATACTACGTCTCATATCGTTGGCTCTCAGGTGCAAGGTTACATAAAGAATGAATTTGTCAAAGGATAAAACCCTCGACCTAGTTACCCGTTGCGGGGAAGGAGACGAGGCCGCTCTCAAGTTATTCTTCGAGTCCTATTCCGAAGATATTTACAATTTTCCGATGAAGATCTTTCACCTAAGTGAAGATGATGCCGGAGATTTTTTCTTATACGCGTTCGAAAGGCTGAAAACCGGAGCTAGATTCTCTAGCTTCAAAGGTAAATCAAGTTTTAGAACATGGTTCTACTCCGTTCTACGTAATATGCTCATCGATTGGCAAAGAACCAAACGAGAGCTGAAAATGACCAACCTTGGAAAGATCAACAAGGAAGGAAAAGAATACGCAACAATCGAAGACGAACCGGATCTTCGCCCTGATTTAGTAGAAGAGGCACAAGAGCTAACCAAACATTTCCACCAAGTATTGGGGGAAATAGGCGTAGAGAAGAGAGTAATTTTCAAACTTTCTTATATATATTACCTCAACCTAGACGAGGAAGAGATCCAATTCCTGATCGAAAAAACAAATCTGAGTGTAGACGAAATTAAAAAGAAAATTTTGGGCCTCCGCTCCGAACTTTCCAAGCGGGAAGAAGAGAATATCCGTATGGAAGACAAGATTACGTCTCTATATTTAAATATTCTAGAGCTGAAAGAAAAGCAGACCGTAACTGTTAAGAAAGCTCCCTTACTCCCTCAAGAAATAGATAAAACTTCCCAAGCGTTAAAGAAGAAATACGAACAACGGAAAAAACTCTTAGAAAAGCGCAAAAAAGGCCATTTCCTGGCAAGGACCCCCTATCGAGAGGTTGCTGACCTTTTAGGGATAACAGAGGGAAATGTGAGCGTTACATTACTCAGATTGATCGAAAAAATACAAAAAAAACTCAAATTTTCGGAATTGTCTGAGTAGAAACAATCGTCTTAAAACCTATTGGAGAATCTTACTCAAATGGAATCCAACCGCGAAAACTCGGTGCCAGAAATAATCCAGTCACTATTCGAAGGGAAACCTGAAGTTCTGACTAAACTAGAAAAAGACACCGAACTACAAAACGAACTTATTAGAATGGAAGAAGCTCTTCAGGCTAGTCTAAAAGCTGCCGGCGAGTCCTACTTCGATTCAGCTTCACGTACACATTCTTTCCAAGCCTTCCAAGAGGATTTGGATCTGAATAAGGCCGAACTAAACGAAGGCTGGCAGGTTAAACCTTTTCCAGAGTATCTGAAAAGATATGTAGAAATGGAATTAGCCCGTAAGGCACAGGGAAAAGAGTCCATCGTAGTTAAATTAGGAAAATCCGGAGCACAACTTTTCGGAAGCCTGATCGAAACTCTTCAAATCAACACTCGTGTAGATTATGCGCCTGCTATGCGTTCTGCAGTAGCAAAATCGCCTTCTTCTTCCGAGTTCATCGTATTTGAAGAAAAAATGGATAAGGACTGCAAGTTCACTTACCAAGTCGTACAAGAAACCGACGAAACCGCTTACTTAAGTGTCAAAATCGAATGTCCAAGACCGGAAGATTTCCAAAGAGTAAATCTTTCTAAGGACGGAAGATTTATTCTTTCTAACCAATTCAACTCCGAAGGGATCACTAATTTCTCCGGATTGAGAGAAGGAAAGTACACAGTAGAGTTTCAGGGAAAAGACTTGTCTAAATCCATAGATCTCTTTATCCTTTTGGATTAAGAGCGTTGTAACCAGTTTCCTTCCTGACTCTTATGTCACGGCGAGGAAACTTCTTAGGCGCAGTTTTTAGATCCAATGCTGAACCTAATCATAGACAGAGTCGGTGCCGTAAACGTATTCAATATTCTGGATAGTTCCGGCAGTGGGTCCGAATCACATCTTCAGTCCACAATGGACGAGGATCTAATCCTAGAGTATATTAAGGAAATCGAAAACTTAGTTCGGGTTTCCGTTGCAATCCACCAAAAATCAGCACAAACCCCAACTTTAGAAACAGACATTCTTCATGATCTAAAGATCCTGGGAGAAACTTTCTACGATCAGTTTTTTCCTGCGGCAATCCAAGAAAAACTCAGACTAACTACTGAAAAATACCTTCACTTTAATATAGATCCTAAGTTAGGAGTGATCCCGTGGGAGCTCCTACATGACGGAACTTGTTTTCTCTCCGATAAATTTTATATAGGAAAAACCGTAAGAGGAGAATCCAGTAGCGGAGCCTTCAAAGAGAAGGAGAAATTACGAATGCTCATCATCGCAGATCCGACAGAGGATCTTGAATGGGCTCAGAAAGAAGGAGAGCAGATCTTTAGAGTTCTAAGTGAGAAGGTACCAAGCTCTAGATTAGAGATCGAATTCATTGGTGGACGCCAAGTTACCAAGTTGAAACTTCTTTCTCTTATCAAAGGAAAGAATATTATCCATTATTCGGGGCATCTTTACTTCTCGGATGATCCTTTAGAAAACGGATGGCTGATCTCTGAAGGAAAGATCCTAAAAGCAAGAGAGATCAAAAACTCGGGATTTAACACTGACATGGTGTTCTCCAACTCTTGTCAGTCCAACAAAAGTGCTACGAGGAATTTGAACGCGGATCTGATGAACAATTTTGCAGGATCATTTTTGATGTCCGGGATCAAAAGTTTTATCGGTACCAATTGGGAAATCGCAGACAATCAGAATACTATCGATTTTACGATCCAATTTTATACGAACCTATTCGCAGATAGAAGTATTGGCGAATCTTTGTATCTTGCAAAGGAACATGCCAGAAGGAATTACGATCCAAGCGATCTTACTTGGACTAACTATAGTTTACATGGACAACCTGTCATTAGAGTGGTTTCCGATCCTACAAAAGGTAAACCAGTCCATAAGATCATTAACCCTTCTTTAATATTCAAATTTTATCCGAACCCGATCGCGGCATCTTATTATAAGTTCACTGAAAAACAAAAAGAAGAATCACTTACTTCCTATCAATTGATGGAACATTTAATCTTTGCGTTTGAAGAATTTTCAAAAGTGATAGGTGGTATTTTATTCAGCGATCACCAGAATCACTCTTTAGGAAAATATATCCCGAATAATCCTGACGACGCATACAATACGGAGAGATGGTGGGAACTGATGTTCCAATGCCTTCATGATTTCAGAAAATTAGAGATCACTCCTGTTGTTACAGATCTACCTGAAATACTTTTCGCAAACAAAGATACGATCTCCAAAATGATCAACTGGATCGATCTGTATTCAAAAGGTCAGATCCAACCTGAATCCGCTGATGGATATCTGATCACATTCCAGTATTATTTTGAAAACCTTCTGACTGAGTTAGAGGAATTAGAGAGGATCAGTATCTTCTTGGTTTCTACAAACTCGAATAATCATCTATTCTTCCGTGGAATAAAATCCGAATCTTCTCTAGTCGCTGCTCCTATGATCAAACAAGATTTTATAGGAGAGCAGATCGAAAAGTATAGAGGAAAGGTGATCGTTTTCCACGAAGATAGAATGCAGATCTTCCCTCTGAACTGTAATATAGTAGAAAATCCTGAGACCAAAGAATTAGAACTCGCATTCTTAGGATTTCTTCCTTCTAAGCCTGGGAATCTGCCTCACGGCGGTTTATAAGTGGGGCTTTGCCAACCTTCCGCAGATGTTCCGTTTTCTTGCGGAGCCTGCTGTGGACTATTCAACCTAGAATTAAAGCCGGACCAATTCAGAACTCTATTAAAAGATAGAACGGAAACTTTCAAAGAGTCTGTGGACTTCTCGAAACCTTATACAATGGCGGAATTCAGAAAAGTAAGAGAAGAAGCAGAAAAAAATTACGTTAAGAAAGACCCGCTCACTTATAACTGTCCCTTCTTAGGAATGCTTACTGAAGAAGTAAATGGAATATCTCCAGAGACCAAAGTCAGAAGTAGGATCGGATGTATGATCCATCCTGTTTATACAGGAGATCCTCGTAGTCAGAATTATTCCTTTTACGGAGCTTCCATCTGCCAAGCCTACGATTGTAGGAACAAAGAAAGGAATTTTGCGGATGAGTGGGAGAATGTATTTTCGGAATTCGCAGATGATTCTTTTTCTTATTCTTCTCTTTCTTCCGATTATAGAAGTATTGATTTGATAGAAGGTTATCTGACAGAAAAAGGGATCCCTTCTTCCGAGTGGTTTACAGGTTCGCGAGAAACTATTCTTAAAATTCTAAAGATCAAATTCGAACAGAATATCTCTTTATGGAATACTTCTTTCGAATTGGATATGGAAAGCCCTCCTCCTATCTCTTTCAAGGAAAGATTGGCGAAATGGTTGGGCCTGGAATCGGATGATCCCAGGCTTTAAAGGTTTGAAAATCGATTTGGATAGACGGGGAAGGATAAACGAGAAGATGAAAGATCTTAGTCGTTAGAGTTTTTCTTACCGAATTCTTTTTTAGCTTCTTCTACTTTAGAATTAACTTGGCCTGCAAGACCTTCCACGGAACGTAATGCGTCTTCGATATATTTTCTAAGATTGTTTGCAACTTCGCTTTGGTCTTGAGAACCTTTTGCGGATAGCTCTTTAAATTCTTTTTCCACTTTTAAAAGAATACTGTCCGCTTGTTCCCTTAGGGTTTTTGCCGCTCCGATCGCGAAATTCAGTGCTTCTTTGATTTCCTTTTCCATACTTTTGATCCCTATGTATTGTATGATGATTATGCGCCGCACAATGGCTTGTCAACAACTTACCGAAACCACAAGGGCATAAAAAAGGAGTAAGGGGAAATCCCACTTACTCCTCCGGAAATAGATCCGACTTTTTAGATATCAGCCTATATTTGAGGTCCGAACGCAGTGAAGTCGAAGTCTTTAGAACCTTCTACATATTTTTTGAAGTTCTCAATAAACATGCCGGCAAGTTTTTTAGAAGACTCATCATAAGCAGCCTTATCAGCCCAAGCCTCGCGAGGATCCAGGATAGAACTATCTACACCTTCTACGGTTTTAGGATATTCTACTTGGAAGATGGGGTGCTTCGTGAATTCAGCTTTGTCGATGTTTCCGTTCATGATCTCGTCGATAATTTTACGAGTAGAAGGAAGATTCATCCTCTTACCGGTTCCGTAAGCTCCACCAACAAGTCCTGTGTTCATCATGTATGCGCGAACATTATGTTTGCGCATCTTCTCTCCCAACAACTGAGCATAAACAGTTGGGTGAAGAGTCATGAACGCAGCTCCGAAACAAGCGGAGAATGTAGCGGTAGGCTCTTTAACACCTCTTTCAGTTCCCGCAACTTTCGCAGTGTAACCGGAAAGGAAATGATACATCGCTTGTTCGATAGACAGACGAGATACCGGAGGAAGAACTCCGAATGCATCGTAAGTTAGGAAGATGATCACTTTAGGGTGGCCACCTTTAGAAGGAACTTGGATGTTTTTGATATGGTAGATCGGGTAGGAAACTCTGGTGTTTTCGGTTTTAGCAGCGGAAGTATAATCTACAACTTTCGTTTTTTCGTCGTAAACTACGTTCTCTAAAAGAGCGTCCCTTTTGATTGCTTCGAAAATTTCAGGTTCCGTCTTAGGATCCAGGTTGATCACTTTCGCGTAACAACCGCCTTCGATATTGAAAATTCCGTTATCGTCCCAACCATGCTCATCGTCTCCGATCAGTTTGCGGTTCGGGTCAGTGGAAAGAGTAGTCTTGCCGGTTCCGGAAAGTCCGAAGAACAGAGCAGTGTCTCCGTCTTTGTTTCCGATATTCGCGGAACAGTGCATAGAAACGATTCCCTGTAATGGTAACTTATAGTTCATTACCGAGAAGATACCCTTCTTCATTTCTCCGCCGTATTCGGTTCCACCGATGATGCAGAGTTTTTTTGCAAGGTTGAAGATCACGAATACTTCCGAGTTCAGGCCATGCTCTTTGTATTTTTCGTTCTTCACTCCGCAAGCGTTGATGATAGTGAATTCAGGAAGAAGATTAGCCAACTCTTCCTTGCTAGGGCGAAGGAACATGTTGGTGCAGAAATGGTGCTGCCAAGCTTTTTCGGAAACTACACGAAGACCAATTCTGGTCTCAGGGTTTGCTCCTGCGTATCCGTCGAATACGTAGAGTTTTTTTCCGCTAAGGTAGTTTACACATTTTTGATAAAGCTCTTCGAAAACTGCTTCGGAAGCTTTAAAGTTAATATGAGACCACCAGATATTCTTGTTAGAAGAAGGTTCGTCTACGAAGTATTTATCTTTTGGGGAACGTCCGGTGAAAATACCGGTATCCACCATCATGGTTCCGTTAGAAGAAAGAACGGTTTCCCCGTTATTCTTTTCGTGTTCGAAAATTTCGTCGTATGAAAGGTTATGGAAGACTTCGGAGGGCTCTATACCGAGCTCCTTCAGTCCCTTCACTTGCGCTTGGGCCTGCATTTGGCTCTCCTTATTGAGATCGTATTTCAATTTTTTTTCGGGTTAGGATACCGTCAATTCGGAACCGGGTCGAATTTGAAGGCAATTCCTAATCCGACCCGCATTCTGTCTCTTTAGAGGGGGTTATTGCTGTTGTTGCTGCTGATCTTGGAAGTCTTTGCGATTTCCGAAATCATCTCCCCTACCCTCGTTTTTATCGCCTCTGTCTTGGTAATTGCCACGGTTCTGGTTTTTGTTTTGGTAATCTTTACGATTTCCTCTTTCCTCGTTTCCTCGGTCACCACGATCGTATCTGTTTCCACGATCTTCTCCGCGTTCTCCGCCTTTACCACCTCTGTTTTCTTTTTCAGGGGCGCGTTCACCTTTATCAAAACCACTGTTTCCGTTAGCTTTGGTGAATATCATTTTTCCGGCAGCAGTTTGGATGATAGAAGTTACGGTAACCTTCACTTCTTTACCAACTAGATGTCCGCCGTTCTCTATCACTACCATGGTTCCATCTTCTAGATAGCCGATACCTTGGTTTTCGTCTTTTCCTTCTTTGATGACTTGGATAGCCAATTCTTCGCCAGGAAGAACAACAGGTTTTAATGCGTTTGCCAAGGTGTTCAAGTTAAGAACTTTTACTCCCTGGAGTTCCGCAACTTTGTTCAAGTTGAAATCGTTAGTTACGATCTTTCCACCGGTGTCACGAGCAAGTTTGATCAATTTAGCATCAACTTCTCTTGTGTCAGAATAATCTTTGTAAGTGATCTTAACTTCGATAGAACCTTTTCTTTGGAGTTTGTTCAACATCTCCAAACCACGGCGCCCTCTTGCTCTTTTGATAGGGTCAGAAGAATCACTGATCAGCTGGATCTCTCTTAAAACGAAGTTCGGCAGAATGAGAGGTCCATCGATAAAATGTGTATCAGCAATATCTAATATTCTTCCGTCGATAACAACAGAAGTATCCAGAATTTTATCTCTGACTTCGTCTTTGCCGATAGAAGCAACGCCGAATGGATCTACTAAAGAAGTAGGTCCACCACCGCCTCCACCGAATACGGAAAGGCCAGGTTCTTTTGCGAATGACTTACCTGCTCTAGCTCCGAAAAGACCTAGGATCAGATACAATGCAAGATTCAATTCCTCGAAACGGATGATGGTTCCGATAAACCAAGCTAGGGCAAATCCTAATAACGCACCCACACCAACACAAAAAATAACGTCACCGCGAAGTTTTGGAAATAGTTTAGTTTCACCGAACAAAAGTACGAGAGAAATTACGAGTACAAGCCCTGCACTGGAGCCTGAGAATACAAACTCTTGAGTTTGTTTTTGCGTTACAAAGAACGACACTAAGGAGAGTAGGACGGCCGTTAGACCTTTATAAAAATACGCCATAACTCAAATCCTTTTAAATAAGATTCGAGTTTTATCGGAAACTATTCTTCGTCTATGTCGACTGCAGCTACGGGAACTCTTTCTCCCGGAGCGAATGTACTAGCTAGAACATCTGACACAAGGTTCCCAGCTTCTTCTTGGGAAACTCCTTTGCTTAGGGCGACTTCCATCTTCACTAGATTGTACGCACTTTCGTACAATTTACGTTCCATGATGGACAGTTCTTTACCGTTTGCCCTGCGGAATAAATTCCTGCACACATCCGCCACTTCGAAGATCGATCCGGACTTTATTTTGTTCAGGTTGTTTTGGTACCTGATCTTCCAGTCCTCTTCAGTATCGACCTCGTCTTTCTTGAGTAGATTGATAACTTTTTTGATATCCTTCTTGTCGATAATCGGTCGAATTCCGACCTGCTTTGCTTTATCGACCGGGATCATCACCTTCATCTTGCTACCCTGGATTTCCATTACGTAGCACTCTTTTTTCTTTCCCAGGATAACCTTTTTGGAGATTTCGGTGATTTCACCTACCCCGTGGATCGGATATACGACGTAGTCGCCTACGCCATGATCGTAGCCAGATTGTTTCTTTTTGCCAGCCAATTAGTATTAAGACTTCCGTTAAAACTCTGCCCAAAAATATAGCAAATTTTGAGGCAAAGTCAAGGAAAAAATGAGTTTAAGCTCAGATCTGAACTTAGTTCGAAGTCAGATCAAAATTGAAGTTTGTGAATAGAAGTTTTGTGAAAAATTGGATCGTTCAAAGGACGAATTGATTCCAAAGCCTTGGTAGCTTCTTCTTTTCCGTAAAAATATCCTAGGAATAATTCCCCATCCTTCGATCGGAAAAATCTTCCTTGGAACTCAGGTTTCGCTCTGAGCAATTTTTTTCCAATTTCCATTGCCTCGACCGAATCCTCAGTTGGGATAGACAGGAAATAATTTTCCTTATCCGACCTTGCAGGAAATTTGAGTCCAGGATACTTATTGGAATTAGAGGAAGAAGAAGTTTCAGCAGAATTTTCGCTCGCATTGGAACTTACTGCTTCAGAAGAAGAATTTTCTCTTTCTTCAACAGACTGTTCTGCTCTTACATTTTTTCCCGCATTGTAAAAAGACTGGGTTTCATTCTGAGCAAATGCCTGCTCCTTTTGATCCAACCTAAGACCGACTACTACTCCACCTGTAAAAAGAGAAATGGCTCCCACTAAAACCAAAAAGATAGATCTGGAACTTGGGAAAGAACGGATCGGAGAATTTCCTCCTCTCACATGCTGAATGGTTTGGACCGTTGGAAAAGACTCTCCCTGACGTGGAGCCGGACCTCTGGTTCCGGATTGTCTCAGTCTTCTGGAATAATCTATATTTTGCATATTGCGTCCGGGAAAACTTGTCTCTTTTCAAATATCGGCAGAATTCGCCGTTTCTTTGCAGTTTTTTTAGGTCCACATTTGGGACAGAAAATAAAAAAGCCGGAGAAAAAACCCCGGCTTTTCACAACGAACCTTTCAGTCGTTTTCTTTTGGCTTAACTTATCCCACTAAATAAAGAAGAGGGAAGAGGTAAATCCAGATCAAGTCTACCACGTGCCAGAATAGACCCACACCTTCTACAGGAGTGTAATATTCCGGACCAACTTGGTTTTTGATCACTTTTAACAATACCCAGAAGATAAGGAACGCACCGGCAAGAACGTGCAAACCATGAATACCGGACATTACAAAATAGAATCCGAAGAACAAAGGCCAGTTTTTGGTTTTTTCCAAAAGAGTCAGATGCTCGTATTCAGTTTCGTCTAGGTGAAGTTTGTGTTCTCTTTCTGCTACGCTAAGTTTGCTAGCTTCTGCAAGTAGAGCACCCACTTTTGTTACCTTCTCACCGGAAGCGCTTAACTCTTCAGTGTAAGCATATTTTCCCGGAACAGTACCTACATGGAACTTGTGAGTATATTCGAAAAATTTTACGACCATGAAGATCGCAGCACAAGCGATAGTCACTGCGAGAGCGATGATCGCTTTATTTTTCAAACCTCTTTGCACATAGTTAATTCCAAGCGCCATAGTGAATGAGCTGAATAGAAGAACTACTGTGTTCAAAGCTCCCAAGACAACGGAAAGTTGCTTACTTCCCGCATGGAAAACTTGAGGGTATAGAGAATGGTAGATGGAATATCCTACGAATAATCCACCGAACATTAGAATTTCCGTAACAAGGAATAACCAGATCCCTTGTTTAGAAGATTCGTATTGATGCTCTGCGCTATCGAAATGATGTGCGTGATGAAAACCACCTGTGTGATTAGCGGTACTCATATGGCCCTCCGGTTAGTACTGGGGTCTTTTCAAAGTTTTCGTGTGGTGGAGGAGAAGTAGTTGTCCATTCCAGAGTTTTTCCTCCGAAAGGATTGTTTCCTGCTTCTTTTCCTTTCAGCAGTGCATAGAACACTCCGTAAAGGCCAACCAAGAATCCTGTTCCGATCAACCAAGATCCGAAAGTGGACATTTGGTTTAATTCGGTGAATGTAGGAAGATAATCATAGTATCTACGCGGCATTCCCATATTCCCCAAGATGAATTGAGGGAAGAAGGTAACGTTAAATCCAGTGAAGATAAATACCCAGGAAATTCTTCCTGCTAGATCGCTATAGATTTTACCGGTAACTTTAGGGAACCAGTAGATCAATGCTCCCATTAGAGCCATCAAAGTTCCACCAACCATTACATAATGGAAGTGAGCCACCACGAAGTAAGTATCGTGGAAGTGAACGTCCATACCGGTAGAAGCCAGATACACTCCAGTTAAACCACCGATGGTGAATAAGAACATGAACCCGATCGCGAAAAGCATCGGAGCATCCAAGCGGATACTTCCTTTATACATGGTAGCGATCCAGTTGAACAATTTGATCGCTGTAGGAACCCCTACAAGCATTGTGATGAAGGAGAACAGAACTCCCGCAAACTCGGATTGTCCGGAAACGAACATGTGGTGTCCCCATACTAAGAAGGAAACCCCAGCGATCGCTAAGGAAGAGTAAGCGATTGCAGTATATCCGAAGATTACTTTACGAGAGTAAGTAGCAACCAACTCGGAGATCACTCCCATCGCAGGAAGGATCATAATATAAACTGCTGGGTGAGAATAGAACCAGAAGAAGTGCTGGAACAGAACCGGATCTCCTCCCAACTGAGGATCAAAAATCCCCACTCCAAGAGTTTTCTCTGCGATCAAAAGAAGCAGAGTGATCGCAAGAACTGGAGTTGCCAATACTTGCAAGATCGCAGTTGAGTAAAGTGCCCAAACCATTAGAGGAATTCTGTTCATGGTCATTCCAGGCGCTCTCAGTTTATGAGTGGTAACGATGAAGTTCAAACCAGTTAGAATGGAGGAGAATCCAATAATGAATACTCCAAGAACCATCGGAATCACTCCTAATCCAGTTTTAATGGAAGAATATGGAGTGTAGAAAGTCCAACCGGTATCTACGTTTTCCAAGAACAGAGTGGAACCAGTGATCGCAGCACCGATCATCAGCATGTACCAGCTCATTAAGTTCAATCTTGGGAAAGCTACGTCTTTTGCTCCTATCATGATCGGAAGAACGAAGTTTCCGAAAATTGCAGGAATACCAGGAACGATCACCATGAACACCATAATGGCTCCATGGTAGGTCATCATTCTGTTATAAACGTCTGCGGAAAAAAGGGTTTTTCCAGGTGTGAATAATTCTGCGCGAACTAATAGAGCGAAAACTCCTCCTAAAAAGAAGAAGCTCATGATCGCGACAAAGTACATGATCCCGATACGCTTATGATCTAAGGTCGTAAGCCAGGACCAAATCCCCTTTTGGTGATTCAGGTAATTATGTTGCTCGTGGGCCATTGTCCGTAATCCTATTTAAGCGTCTTAATGAATTCGATGATGTCCTTGATCTCGTCCTCTTTGATTCTTCCTTGGAAGGAAGACATTGCAGGAGGGAATCCAGCTACGATCTTAGCTGTTGGAACAAGGATGGATTGTTTGATATAAGCGTCATCCGCAGTCACGGAAGATCCGTCTGCGAAGTCTCTCTTATTACCATAAAGACCTTTGAAGGATGGTCCAACAATCCTGGATCCATCGATGGAGTGGCATCCGCTACATCCAAGGCTTCCTTTAAAAAGAGCTTCTCCTCTTTCTGCAGGTCCTTTGTTGTTAGCGCCGGCGTTAGCAGCGATTTTTTCAGCCTGCCAAGCAGCGAATTGTTCGCCGTCCACCACACGAATCGTAGCCATCATATTGGAGTGTTTGGTTCCGCAATACTCAGTACAGAATACTGTGAAGTCCCCTTTCTCGATCGGAGTGAAAGTGAAAGTAGTTCTTCTGCCAGGAACCGCATCCATTTTGTTCCTGAATGCAGGAACATAGAAGCTATGTAGAACATCATCAGATGTAAGAATAAAACGAATGGTTTTGCCAACAGGAACTACTACGATCTCAGGTTTGAGAAGAGTAGAGTCCGGATCGTCCAACAACTTTTTGTCGCTAGGGCTATTGATCTCGATATCATTCGCGTATTTGAAAGTCCAAGCCCACTGACGAGCAGTAACGTGAACCTCAACATCACCTTTCTCTCCGACTCTGCGAAGATCGTGAAATACACTCCATCCCCAAGCGAAGATGATCATCATGATCACGAAAGGTATGAAGGACCAAAGGAACTCAGCAAGAGTGTTATGCGTGATATACGCACTTTTCTGGTCTTCAGTTTTTCTTCTATACTTGAAAATGAATATTACCATTCCCCCAATGAGAATGATAAAAGAGATAAGGCCCGAAACAAGAAGAAAGATATAGAGGTTGTCTACATCTCCCGATTCTTTAGTCGCTGGAACCGGCATGAAGCTTGTCGCCGTAATAAGAGAGAACCAGTTCATCGGATCGAAATCACTCCTTCCTTTATTTATACTGTACTAGACGAGTTTTGTTTCTTCCAAAAGCGGAATAAGAACGCTGCAAGGATAACGACGGTGAGAAAACCACCGATTCGCATGATATTGAACGCGTATAATGTATACCTATTTTTGGATGGATCAAATTGGAAGCAAAAAAGGGCAACACTGTCAGTCAAATCGCCGATTTTACCGTTTCCAGCCTCTACGAGAGATAATCTCAGGGTCCTTTCATCCATCGGGATCCCTTTTAAATATCTGGAAATTTGTCCTTCAGGGGTTATTACATATGCTACGGAAACATGCACCCATTGATCATTATAAGGATTCCATTTGTAGCTAAAACCCAAGCTGGAAGACAAAGCCTTTATTTCAGGATCATTCCCGGTTAAAAAACTCCAGCCGGAACCGTCCCCTCTTCCATAGTCTTTCACATATACTTCTTTTTTCGCTTTTGCTAGATCCGGCTTTTCTTTCGGATCAAAACTAACTGCTACGTAATTGAATTCTTTTCCTACTTCTAAATTCAATTCTTTGAGTGCAGTTGAGATCTCATTCAGATAAAGACTGCAAAGAGTGGGACATCGATAATACACTAAGGTAAGAAGAAGAGGCTTTCCTTCTTTCAAATAATCGCCAATGCGAACTTGTTTTCCTTGTTCATCTACGAAAGATAAATTGGTATCGATATGATTTCCTAATTTTTCTTCCAGACCTACACCTTCGAGTTCGGGAGGAACTGCATGTGCAGGTAGTTCTCTTTCGGTATCGAAGGATTGAATAGATAAGAATGGTAGAAAAAGTAGAAGAGCCGCAGCTATTTTTGAAAATCGCCGCGGATGATTGGAGGAGAACAACGTTCTATCCCGGATTCTTTCCTTACTTCGCCGCTGCCGAAGTGTTAGAAGGAACTACTTCATTATAATCTTTAACACCTTTGTGGAATGCAGAAAGATAAACGAAATAAAGAATGTTTGCGGTCAAGACGACCACGAATGTCCAAAAACCTGCCTTGTTGTAATGGTCTCCGTTTTGGCTCATGGAATGACTCCTAAAGTATCAGAAAAAAACGTTTCACTTTTGTAAAAAGCGAAAGATACCAGCCAGTTTTGGAGACCTATCTTTTTTTTGAAAGCGTTTTTGCTTTTCAGTGTTTTCATACGTTTGGAACCGACATAAAGAGCTTCTATCCTTAGGTCGGGGCACTAGAACGTTCGTTCTTTAGAATCATCGAATGCCTATTGTGTGAGAATTAGTCTCAGATCAAAATGCGCGCTTTCAATTTTCAAACATCAAATCTCTTGCCCCAAATCAATCTCGCTCAAGTATGGTAAAGAAGAGCTCGGATCCTCCGAAAAAACAGAATGATCGCTTCTACTTATTCTCAATTCAGAAAGTTTTCTCTCTTTCTGGTAATCTATTCAGTTTTAATTTTTCTAAATTTATTATATGGACCACTTGTCCGAGCTACTGACTCCGGACTCGCTTGTCCGGATTGGCCTTTTTGTTTCGGTAAAATTTTTCCTGACTTCGATTTTAATATTTTTATGGAAGTAGGACATAGATATTATTCCGGATTTTTAGGAATTGTTCTTATTGCGGGCACTGTTTGGACTGCAATCGTTCCGGAATTAAGAAAACCTTTCTTAGGTTATTTTATCTTAGGAATTTTACTTATCGCTTCTCAAGTTACTTTGGGAGGATTAACTGTTCTCCTATCTTTAGATCCTGCTACCGTTAATCTTCACTTATTAAATGCTATTTTATTTTTACTTTGTATTGCTACCGCGGCATTCAAAGCGCAGTACCTTGAAAATTCCACAAATTCAAATGAGTTTTTAACAAAACAAAGTTTATTGCAGAAGGACCAGATCCCTCTATTGATCGGAGTATTGTTGATCTTCTTCCAAATTATTTTAGGAGGAAGGGTAAGTTCGAATTACGCAGGGCTTGCTTGTTTAGAATTCCCTACTTGTAACGGAGAATGGATCCCTTCCATTCCGGAGCCTAAGATACAAATCCAGGTGCAACATAGATTGGGTGCCTATTTAGTGGCATTTTATATTCTTCTAATAAACCTTTATGGAATATTCAGAGGATTCTCATCGAAAACCAAAAAATACGTAAGGACTGCAATTATCCTTCTTCTCATACAGATAGGATTGGGAGTTGTGAACGTATACGCAAAACTTCCAAAACTTGTGACGGCTGCTCATACCGGAGTAGCTATTCTTCTTTTCTTGTCCATGTATGCAGTTTGGGTGCAGAGAGCTTCTGAACTTTCTAAGAGTAAGGTTTCTTAAATAGAATGAATAGTTTTCTTTCAGACTGGAACCAAATGATCAAGCCAAGGGTAAGCTCCTTAGTTTTGGCGACCGCTGTGCCTGGTTTATATCTTGGTGGTCCTGCTGCACCTAGCACACTTCTGGTATTCATGACGATGCTTGGGACTTTTTTAATGTCTTCTGCATCTTTTATATTCAACCAGATCATAGAAATAGATAGAGATTCTAAAATGAAACGGACTGCAAATCGTCCGCTTCCTGCAGGAAGGATCAGCATTGCCCAGGCCTGGATCGTTGGATTTGCAATGACTTTTGTTGCATTCGGGATCTTATACTATTTTGCGAATTTGCTAACTGCGCTATGTGCATTTGCCGCACTTCTCGCTTATGTTTTTCTTTATACCATTTTATTAAAACCAAGAACACACCAGAATATTGTAATAGGTGGAGTGGCAGGTTGTGTAGGACCTTTGATCGGTTATGCGGCCGTAAGTAATTCTTTACCTTTGCCTGCTTGGATATTATTCCTAATGATCTTCCTCTGGACCCCGGCTCACTTCTGGGCGCTTGCAATCTTCTTAAAAGAAGATTATAGCGACGCGAATTTTCCTATGCTGCCAGTAGTAAAAGGTGTGAAAGAAACCGGACGTTCTATATTATTTTACACAGTTTTGTATGTGGGATCTGTGATCGCATTCTATTGGGCAGAACCTTCCATGGGTTGGTTGTATATGATCTCTTCCGTGGCGCTGAGTATCTCTATACTTTATCTTTCCGTAAAATTATTCCAGAATCCCGAGCCAAAATTCGCGAGAGGATTTTTCTTCTTTAGCATTCTACACTTGTTTTTAATCAATATTTTAATTCTAATCGATCATTCAATCGCTGCCTGACTTTAAAAGTTCTCCAAACCGGTTTTTCGCTCAAAAAATTTCACTTCACTTTTTAAACCTTTCAGAGTTGACATTCGCTTAATAGCAGATAGTTTTCTCTCCTCAAGAGGTTTTCCCATGATCGATCTTTCGAATTCGGTTCGCCCTTATGTCCTGAAATTATTGGTGGTTTTAGGCTTAGTATCTTTTTCGGGCTCTCCAATTTTTTCTCAAAACAAACCGGGAGAATTCGACTCGGAATTGTATGCGCAGCTAGTAAGACAAAGTAATGTGCAGTTCACAAATTTGATCAAATCCAAGACCGTACTTGCAGATCATAAAGGTTGGAAGAAACCGATAGACAAAGCATTCGGTAAACTTTCTAAAAATTCCGGAAATCCTCCCTTTCCTCTAGTTTATAAAATTGTAAAGGAGGCAAGTTTCAACGCATTTGCAATGGCAGGTGGACAATTCTGCATTCATTCAGGCGCATTGGATTCTCTCGATGATATTATCAAACAAAAAGAAGCGGATGCAGCGCAGAAACTGGACTTCCATCGAGAAAGATATATCGCAGGAGTATTATCCCACGAGTTAGCTCATTTTTATAACAGACATGTTTTCAATAGTGTGAAAAAGTTTTATGCATTGAAAGATGAGCCCTCCGGAAAAGCATTTTTAGAAAATAGTAAATTTTCACAAGAGCAAGAGCTGGATGCGGACCAAACAGGTTTATTCTTATTGGATAAGGCTGGTTACGGTGGTGACTTTATGCTTATCACCCTTCAAACTTTAAATGAAGTAGAACAATCTTATAAAGAAGCATTAGCTTCTTCTAAAGCTGATAAAACTAGACCTGAGCTGATAGGTTCTCATTATTTCTCCAGCCACCCTTCTCCGAATGAAAGATTGTCCAGACTCAATACGGATAAACAAGAACTATATAGCTTCTTGGCTAAGATGGAAAAAACTTTCGATGATATCCAGCTTGGAAGAAATTTAGATGGAGCAAGATCCAATCTAGAAGACGGACTTAAAAAGTTCCCGGAGAACACTTACTTAAGTAAAGCTCTCGCAGTTTGTATGCACAAGATCTGGATGGCAACCGCTTCTAATGAAGAATTAAAATTAAAACCCGTATTGGACATGCCTTCTTTTAGAGATACAATGGTGTTTCCCCCGGATAAAAGTAAACGTGCAGTTATGAGGATTGTTCCAGGGAATGAGGCGGCTTATAATCGTGCACTTAAAGCGTACAGAGAAGTGATCGTAAAAACGGATGATCCGTATTTTCTCTCTAACTACGCCGTATTACTTTCTTATTCTGCAGACGAAAAAGATCTAGATGTAGCGGTTAGCGTTGCCAACAAAGCTTTCCAAGCAGAAGGAACCGTTGCATTAGCAAATAATTTAGGAGTAGTTCTATTTTGGACGGACAAGAGAGAAGAAGCAAAAGAACTTTTCAATCGCCTCGCGCTTTCCATTGATCAAAAGATCAGAACTCTTGCAAATCAAAGTGGAAACAATCCTCAGATCGCTCAATATCTAAGGACTATCGGTCAGTCCACAGCTCAAAAACAACAGGTGGATCCGGATTATATTTATGAGAACTTCACACCGATCTTAAATATTGCATTGGTTGAATCTTATTCCGCTGTAGATCCAAAATCAAAAGGGCTCGCAAGCTATTATTTGACTAATTACGATTCTACTTCCGGTTGGGCAAAGGTATTAGCAAAGATCCATACAATTGAACTGACTGCCCCCACTCCTGCAAACGAAGTGAATGCTTTCAAAGTTGGTGGAGTTGGTCCCGGTGATAAGTTAGAGGATCTTCTGAAAAACTGGGGAAAACCTACACGTATCAAAACGGATAAAAAAAGCGGTTTGGAATATTTCGAATACGATAACAAAGAGACTGCGTTTATCTTAGATATGGGAACCGTAGTGCAAGTGAATGTAGTCGGAGATAATAGCCCGGGATTAGGACAAGGAATTACAGTTGGATCTTCTAAGCCAGCTGCAGAAAAACTTTTAGGCTCTAAATTCAGAAAACAAGGTGAATATCACGACTACTACGAAAAAGGAAAAGCTTTCGTGAAATATAATAAACACGGAAAGATAGATCTTTTAGTGGTTCAGTGAACTACCTTTATAGAAAAACCTTCTAATCAAAATACCGGTCCCGGAAACAAAAACAGCCGGGACCCAAACATACAAAAGTTCTGATTGGATCACAATCCAACCTCTTTCCGTAAAAAAATTCCTTGGACCTATAGGGGAAACTCGGATCGGTCTATATTCAAAAAAGATCCTTTCAGAACTCCAAGGAATAAAGAATCCAACTCCTAAACCGCCTGTAGTCATGGCATCCAATATTCCATGAGATATCGCAGACACGAAAAGGAATAAAAAGATAGTAAGCCAACCTGCCTTTAGTTTTGTCCTGAAGAATGCAACAATGCAGGACATTATCAAAGCAAACACAATGGAATGAGTAAATCCTCTGTGCCCCCAATCGCTTTCGTATGGAATCCCAAATTTAAAAGCGACAACATCAAAATCAGGAAGAATAGAGAAAAATATTCCAAAAACTGCAAGTAATACAGGAACTTTCTTTTTTCCAAAAAAGAAGAAGAGCGAGATTGGAACTGCTGGATGGGTGAATATTGTGGCCATGAATTAATCTTTCCTAAGTCCTGCAACGGACCAAACTTCCATCCTTGCGAAAGAAGATCTTCATCTCCATTCCCTTCTCCGGAGCTTGGGCATGATAATCCAATTTGCATTCGGATTCAGAGGGAGAAAATGGATTTCGAGGAAGTTTTTCCTTAGGGCACCAGAATCTTTCCTTTTCGGAGCTATATAATTTCCAGTCGAAAGGATAAAGAGGATGGATCCCGGCATCTAAGAATAGATTCCTGGAAAGTTCCTGAGGCTGGTAAGGACTTCCTCCTCCGTGGACTCCTACGAACATATCCACTCTATCATCTCGAATATAGAGAGGTGATCCAGTATCGTTTAGGCAGAAATACCCATCATGGTACTTTCCATTCTGCATTTTGATCTTCTTCTCTTTGATCTTGGAGATAAAAGCTAATGCACCGATTACCTTGGATTTATTGCAGGAAGAAATTCTGGCCCCGATCTTCTCGCATAGATCCTTGAAACTCACTGCCAAGGTGCGATATGGAAACACTTGGTAATTATACCCGGCACCCCAACCCCATTCCAGATCATAGAGCTCGTATTTTCCTTCTCCGGCGAAATGGTATTTCTTTCCATCCTTTGCGATTCCGGAACCTTCCCAACGTACTTGTTCTAGGAATGTAGCAGATGCTCTGCCGATTTCTTTTCCTGAAGGAGAAAATGCGGCCACTTCCGTTCCTGGAAATGCTTCTTCCAATGCTAAATGATAATACGTAGGATAATAAGCACCTAGATTCGTTGGTTGGAATTCCGACAAACGTTCCAGGTCTTCTTGGGAGAGAAATCTTTCTAAGGGCTTCGGAGAATGATCCAGAGACGTTTGCATGGGTCGAAACGTATGCTGGTATGCCAAAGGTTTTAAATTGGCTCTTGGGTAGATGCAGGACTCTTTAGAGCGACGTATCTTAGATGTTTCGGACTTATTGGATGGATCTTCTAAAATGACAGCTTCTCCGTGAAATACACGGATGCCATGTTCCTTTTCAGGAAATTTACATTCACAACCTTCCGCAGAGTTAATGCAGAGTACTTTTGCGTAAACTGGAGGAGAGTTTTGGCTGAATAAGGAGGTGGAGAAGAGTAGAAGGTAGAGTAATATCCCGCTCCCAAGAGGGAGCGGGACCAGTTTTCTCAGAAAAAAGAGCAATTAGATGTTGCTCTCTCCTTCGCTGGAACCGCCAGTTGGGAACAGGCTTGGTGCAGGCGTAGGTTCTGGGGTCGCAACTGGAGCAGCAGGACGAGGCGCCGGTTTCTTTGGAGCAGCTTTTTTCTTAACTACTTTCTTTTTAGGCGCAGACTTCTTCTTAACTGCTTTCTTCTTAGTGGCTTTAACGACCTTTTTTTTCGCTACTTTCTTCTTTGCCGCTTTCTTCTTAGGTGCGGCTTTTTTCTTTGCTTTCTTCTTAGCTACCATGGTATAGATACTCCTTGTATCTGGGGAATCTTTCCGTTATTCCTAGAGTAAATTTCCACTCGTAAGACTTAGAGCAAAAAGAGTAAAACCTTTTTTCATTTTCTTTCATGAAAGCAATGTAAAACATTTCATAATGTTTCATTTCTATCTTAAGTTGCGCTGAATGAGTATCCTTGATCGGTAAAACTCTCTTCAGGAGAACGTAGTCGATGGCTAATTAAGAAGGTTTTGACTAAACCTTTTCCTTTCACCTTGATCTCTCCTCTTTCTGTTAACGCAAAATCGGTTTTAATTAGTTCTGCAGTGGACTCTGTGACCTGAATTTCTCCCGGAACACCATGAGATTCCATACGACTAGCAAGATTTACTGCATCTCCCCAGATATCATAGATGAATTTTTTAGTTCCGATGACTCCTGCGACTACTGGACCAGTATTAATTCCTATCCTCATACGCAGTTTAGTACCCATTTTCTTGAGTTTGAATTTTGAAAGAAGTTCCTTCATGTCCCATGCCATATGAGCTACAAGCAAAGGATGCGCCTCATTCGGTAAAGGAAGGCCTCCCACCGCCATATAAGAGTCTCCAATGGTCTTGATCTTCTCCAAACCGTACTTTTCTGCCAGAATATCGAAATGGGAGAATACTTCGTTTAAGATGCGTACTACGGACTCAGGCTTCATCACCGCAGAAATTTTAGTGAAACCAACGATATCTGCAAAAAGAATAGAAACATTCGGATAACTATCTGCGATGAGCCCGGTGTTTGACTTCAATTCTTGAGCTATAGAGCCAGGCAGAATGTTCAGCAGTAATTTTTCCGCCTTATCCTGTTCGATCCTGACTTTTTCATAAGCATCCGCAATCTCTACTCTAGCTTTTTCATTGTCTGCAAGCGTAGAACGTACTGTTCCGAGAACCAAATTGTAACGCTCTGCGATCTGACCCACTTCAGTGAATGGTTCTACTGGAACATCTACAGCCAAGTCCCCGGTCTTTCTCTGGTAATCCATTGCTAAAAATAGATCGATCAGCTCCGTAGTTGCCTTATGTTCCGAGATATTCAGTCCCATTCTTTCTTCATCCCCATCCACCCTGAGAGGGAAAAACTTATTAATCAGATAGAAGATCAGTAATGAAAGTCCGAATGCAAATCCGCCCACAGAAAGGATTCCCAAGACCTGGGTAAGAAGAAGAGAAGATCTAGTAACATTATGACCGATCAAATTCAAATCGCCGAAAATTCCGACTGCAATTGTTCCCCAAATTCCTCCGATCAAGTGGACAGGAATCGCTCCAACCGCATCATCTATCTTCAATTTTTCTAAGAGTTTTTCCGCAGGAAGAACGAAGGAGCCCGCAATACTACCTATGATCGCCGATTGAACTGGAGTGAAACAATCCGCGCCTGCAGTGATAGCAACTAATCCGGCCAAGGATCCATTCAAAGGAGCAGTCGCTTCCGGAAATCCTTTGATCAACCAAGCTGCTAACATCGCAACCATCAGAGAGAATCCGGAAGAGATAATCGTGTTTAGTATAATACCTGGAACTTTTTCGTTAAAACCTAGAGTACTTCCCCCATTGAATCCCATCCATCCGAACCAAAGAAGAATTCCGCCTAACATCGCCATAGGCAAGTTACTTCCAGTTACTGTTTTAGGCGGTTCGTTTTCCGGAAATCTTCCTATCCTTGCTCCAACGATAAGAAGAAGTGAAAGTGATACCCAACCACCCACACTATGAACCAAAGTGGAACCGGCGAAGTCATGAAATCCTCTTGCTGCCAACCAACCGTGATTCTCATCAGTTAAACTTCCTCCCCAACACCAATGACCGGCGATTGGGTAGATCACTCCCGAGATAAGAGCGGTAGCGAATAAATAAGAATGGAATTTTAATCTTTCTGCAACTGCTCCGGAGACTATCGTTGCAGAAGTTCCACAGAAAACCAATTGGAATAGGAAGAAGGTCGGAGGCCAAGCCTTACCTTCCGGAAATACAGGAGCAAATAAAGAAGTTCCTATAAGACCATTCCAAGTAACCCCGAACATAAGTCCGAATCCGAATGTATAAAAAAGAAGAGTAGCAACTCCGAAATCCGCCACGTTCTTAATAGCAACGTTAATTGAGTTCTTGGCTCTAGTAAGCCCAGACTCTAATACAAGGAAACCGCCTTGCATGATTAGCACCAGTCCTGAACATACCAAGACCCAAAGTATATCTAATAAGCTCTTTTCTAAGATCATAGAAAAGGTTCCCCCGAATGATTCCTGACGTATTTTGTTTCGCTTATCACTGTAAATTATCGGAATGATTTTATTCGAATCTAACAAGACGCAAGCGGGAAACCTCATTATAATTTGATAAAGAAGGATGATAAATACCCCGAAAACCCTCCCTTACTTGAGTGAGTTCTAATCCCCGGAGAGACTATGGGCACTTCTTCAAATCGTAAAACTTCCTTGGATCTTAGAGAAAATTCGATTTTTTTGAAGAACAGTGTTTATTTCGAACGTAACGACCGTTCTACAAAGTCTGATAGATAACGGCTAAAGCAGGGGCTTCGAAGGAGAAAAAAGCCTTTCCCTCTAAAAAGCCTGTTTTAAACAAGGATTAACTCTACAAAAACCGAGATGTTGGTATAATTCCATGAGGGAAATCAAAACCGTAACCGTTCTTGGCGCAAATGGGACAATGGGCGCCGGATCCGCAGCTATCGTGGCAGCTTTTGGTAAAGCAAAGGTCCATATGTTAGCCCGTGATGTTAACAAAGCTAAAGAAGGGATCGAAAAAGCTATTTCTTCCATCAAAACGGACACTATCCGTCCTAGATTAATTCCTGGTTCTTATGACCAAGACCTGGAAAAAGCAGTCTCAGAATCCGATTGGGTTTTCGAGCTTGTTGCAGAAAGTTATGAAGTTAAAGAACCGATCAACAAAAGGATCGCGAAAGCTCGTAAACCGGGCACTATCGTATCCACTGTTTCTTCCGGTCTTTCTATCGCTCGTCTAGCAGATGCTTTCGACGAAGACGGTAAAAAACATTATTACGGAACTCACTTCTTCAACCCTCCGTATAAAATGATCCTTTGCGAATTGGTAACTCATGCAGGAAACGATAAGAAAGTTACTAAAAAACTAGGCGAGTATCTGGATAAAACTCTGGGACGCGCTGTAGTTTATACGAATGATACTCCAGCATTCGCAGGTAACAGGATCGGATTCCAGTTGATCAATGAAGCTGCTATCAAAGCGGAAGAATATTCCGACAAGGGTGGTATCGCACTTATCGACGCGATCATGAGCGGATACACTGGAAGAGCAATGGCTCCTCTAGACACTGCTGACTTCGTTGGTTTAGATGTTCACAAGGCAATCGTAGACAACCTCTATGAGATGACTAAAGATGCTGCACATTCTACATTCAAACTTCCTGGTTATTTCCAAAAGTTAATCGATCGCGGTGACTTAGGAAGAAAGTCCGGACAAGGTCTTTATAAAATGACCAAAACTCCTGACGGTAAAAAGGAAAAACTCTATTACGATATCAAAGGTGACCTGTTTGTTCCGGTACCTAAATTTGATATTCCTTTTATCAAGGAAGCAAACCGCAGGATCGGCGAAGCTGATTATATCGGTGCAATGAATATCGTAAAAGAAGCGAAAGGTCTGGAAGCAGATATCGCTCGTTACTTTATCGCTCGTTACGTAAGCTACTCTCTTTCCCTCGTAGGAGAAGTTGTAGATAGCAAAGAAATGACTGACCTTGCAATGGGAACCGGATTTAACTGGGCACCTGCTTCTGCATTCGTGGACTTCTTAGGCGGACCTAAGGAAACAATCAGTCTAATCACTAAAGCAAAACTTCCTGTTCCGGAAGTATTGGCAAAAGCGAAAGCGGGAAAACCTTTCTATCAATTGAAAGATATTTTAGACGCTCGTTCTCTTTTTAAAGGATAATAAGGGAGGAAAGATTACATGAAAGATGCAGTTTACGTACTCGGCGGAGAGCAAACAGACTTCCAACGTAACTGGACTAAAGAAGGAAAAACCTTCATGTCCTTGTTCAGGGAAGCCGTTCAAGACGGACTAGAAAAAGTTGGTCTTACTCCTGACGAAATCAAAAAGTTAAACAAACAAAATCGTATCGGTGTTTTCGTTGGAAACTTCGATGCAGAACAATATGCAGTCCAAGGACACTTGGGAGCTTTCTTAACTGAAGTTGATCCTTGTTTCTTCGGAGTTCCAGGCGCTCGTTATGAAGCTGCTTGTGCTTCCGGCTCTGTTGCTCTAGATGCTGCTCAAACCAAACTTCGCTCTAAAGATTATGATGTAGCGATCGTTGTTGGTATGGAAATTATGAAGACAGTTTCTTCTTCCGTAGGTGGAGACTTCTTAGGAACAGCAGCTTATTACGACAAAGAAGCTAAGGGAGTTCAATTCCCATTCCCTAAACTTTTCGGAAAACTCGCGGACGTTCTTTTAGAGCGTTACAAGTTGGATGAAAAACGTTATATGGGAGCTCTTGCGGAAATTTCTAGAATCAATTACGCAAACGCAAAACGTAACCCTAAAGCTCAAACTCGCTCTTGGTTCATGAATAATGAACATGCAAATTCAAGAGGCGGAGAGTTCAATATGGCAGTGGGTGGACGCCTTGCAATCACCGACTGTTCTCAAGTAACTGACGGCGCTGCGTTAGTAGTTCTTGCTAACAAGAATTACGCAGAAGAGTTCGCTAAGAAAAAAGGAACTAAACTTTCTGCTTATCCTAAGATCAAAGGATGGGGTCATAGAGTTGCTCCAATCACTTTCGAAGCAAAAGTTGCTGAATCTAAAGGTGACAAATGGGTTCTTCCTTGGACTCGCCAAACCGTTAAAGATGCATTCGACCGTTCCGGTTTGAACACTAAGGACATCGACGTATTCGAAACTCACGACTGTTTCACTTCTTCCGAGTATGCAGCGATCTCCGCTTTCGGGATCACTCAACCTGGTAAAGAACACGAAGCAATCGAAGACGGAGTGATCGACTTCCACGGTAAAAAACCGATCAACCCATCCGGTGGACTTATCGGAGCGGGACACCCTGTTGGAGCTTCCGGTGTGAGAATGATGTTAGACATCTATAAACAAGTTACCGGAACTGCAGGTGATTACCAAGTAGAAGGCGCTAAAAATGGACTGATGCTCAATATCGGAGGATCAGCAACCACCAATTACGTGTTCGTAGTCGGAAAATAAATTCTTTCTACAAAAAAGAATGGAAAAGCCCGGTATCCCCGGGCTTTTCGTTTATATGGGTTTACGCACGGCAAAAGATTGGAATCAATTTTTACTTAGGTTCTTCGTAGCTCTTGGAATTTGGGAAGTTGCCTCAGTTTCCCTTCGAACTTTATTATTCTCTACTTTCTATTTTGATCCAAACTTAAAAAACTTCTTCGTTCCTATGTCCCAAGTATTTTGGATCGGACCTATCGTTGCAGACATCTTAGAAGTATTCTTCATTGGAATATTAGCATCTCTTGTTAGACCTGCATTGCCTTATGGACTTTTAGGCGGACTGTTGACCGGGATTTGTTTTTCAATCGCTGCCTTTGTAGCTCCTGCTTTAGCGATCTCCCAATTCACCGGCGCCTTCCCAGTAAAATTGGTCTGGCTTTGGGTCTTCTACCAATCCGTTCTAAGCATATTAGCTTCTTTTGTTTTTACGTTCACAAGCGAAGAAGATTAACTGATCCCAAATCCGTTCTGAATTTCTAGAACTTCATTCCAAATCTAAAAACCCCGGGAGTAAATTTTCACTAACCTGGGTCCAATTTTCAAAAGAAAAAACCCTTTTGTTTTTTGTATGAAAAAGATCCTTTTGGTCCTAATCTCACTGGTTACTTTTGGAAATCTTTCCGCAAGTCCAAAAGATCAATACGAGATCCCAAACGTTCCCCTTTATTCCTTGGATCTAGAAAGAAAAACATTATACCAAGAACTTAACCAAATACCGGAAGAAGATCTGGTTATTCTAAATTTCACTAGCTCTGACTGCCCTCCTTGCAAAGAAGAAGTCCCAAATCTATTAGAATATTCTAAAAAATGGAACGGCTCTCATCCAAAAACGAAACTACATCTTTGGATCGTGTTTGTAGGAGATGATCCAAATTCCGTTTCTAAATTAGCCAATGAGTTAGGGATCAAAAAGCAAGCTTCCTTATATTTTGATAGCTTACAAACAAGTATGAGAATTTTAGAATTTCCAGGAACTCCTACAACCATAGTCGTTAACAAGAAAAAAGTCCTATTCAAAGAATATGGATACAACGAAGAAAACTGGTCCAAAATGATTTCCATTCTGGAAAATAGGAAATAATCTTTTGAAAGTTTTTTCTGTAAAGCCGCAGCCTCGGATTGTTGGAACTCCAACAAGGATCACCTTTTTAAAATTTAATTGTATTCTCTTATTATTCTTTCTTTCCAGCACGGGAATTCTCTCTAAAGAAAATTCAGTTCAGAAAATATATATCCATAAACTCAAATTAGAGAATGGGGTTCCCAAATACTTAGAAAACAGATTTAGGAACGGGATCATCAATTCTATATTAAGAAATTTTGAAGGAAAATTCAATATTGCCGACGACGATTCTTTGGCAGCGCTTCTAAAACAAGTAGAGTTAAATCAAAAGTTAAACTGTAGCGATGAGATCTGTATGAAACAAATCGCAGATGCAATCGACGCAGATGAACTGATCTCCGGCACAATTTTTCCTTCAAATAAAGGTTATAAGATCAATTTAAGATCCCAAAAAAGGGATTCGGTAGCCCTAACTTATACGATCAAAACTTCCTTTGATCTGGAATTTCCGGAATACCAAATCGATTATTATTCTTCCGAAGCGGGACGAAAACTAATCGATCCAAGGTACGCGATCAATTTTGCAGCAGCATTCCCTGGGGCAGTGGAGAAAGTAGAATTTCCCAGTTTTAAGGTCCAAGATGATAAAACCGGAGAGATCAACGTCCTAAATTTCAAAGTAGAAGACCAAGGCGCTAAAAGTTTTATAGAAACGATCCGGCCAAAACTTTCCAAAGCGGATGATCTAGTAAAAGAAAAACTCTATGAAAAATCCATTCCAGAATATGTAGATACATTAAACGCTTTAGAGCAGAGGCTTTCCGATAGGTCCAAAACAGAGATGTCGGATTATCTAAAAAATATTCGAGGCAAAATATCTAATTCTTATTTTCTAATATACAAAGATAAGTTTTCCGAAATGGACTTATCCGCTCAGAAAGGTGGAGAGATCTCCTCTTTGAAAAAATTAAATGAAGATTATAAGGATCTCAAAAAAGATTACACTTCTAAAACACCTTCTTCTTTCCGATTGCCTGAATTTGAAAAAGCATTGGATGATCGGATAGAAAAACTGAATTTTCTGATTTTCGGTCTCCAAGAGAAAGAAGGAGATAGACTTTATGCGGATTTTGATTTCACAGGTGCAATCTTAAATTATAGATCCGTTCGCAGCGAACTTATCAAATTAAGATCAGGACCGGAATCTTCCGCATTAAGATCAAGAGTAGAAAGAAAGATCCTTACTTCCGAAACTACTGGAAGATCTTATTTACAAAGTAAACTTTCAGGATCATATCAAAGTTTAGAAAAATCATTTTTGGCAGAAGCCTTAGAATCGGACCCGGATCGTAAGAAAAATTATATAGAGAAGATAGGAGAAGGTTTCAAACAGATTCTAGAAATTTTAGCAAGATCAGAATTCGTTTCGGAAGAACAGATAAAGTATTTCAATCATTTCCGTACCAAGGCCGCTCCTCAAGTCGGTAAAAATTTATTCGATCAGGAAAGAGCGGACCTTCTTCTTCATGAAGGAATAGATAAAAAATCCAGAACCCAAGTGGACACATGTATCAAGTTAGGAGCCAATCCAAATTCTATACATTCAGATTCGGGTAAAAACGCTGCACAAAGATTAGCTGAAAACGATACGATCCTGATCAGTCCCGACTCTTTAAAAATTTTGAGAAGTTCCATCAAAACCGATTCAAATTTGGATTCGGATTTTTTCGAATCCGTTCGCCAAAGGAAAATAGAAGATATCAATCGATTTGTGTTAAGAGGTTCGGATCCAAACACAAAAGATTATTTGGATAATACTCCTCTACATAAGTCGGCAGGTTTCGGATATTATGAAATATCTTCCTTTCTTTTACAAATAGGAGCTGAGCTGAATTCTAAAAACGGAGAAGGAGAAACTCCGCTTCATAGAGCTGTTCTTCATGGTTTCTATGAGTTATGCACTTTGTTTTTAAGATCTGGAGCTGATCCAAATGCTACTCGAAATGATGGAATGACTCCTTTACATTTATCTGTTCAATTTCCTGATATTACTCGATTACTTCTACAAAGAGGATCGGACTTGAATATGAAGAACGACGAGGGTTGGACGCCTGTTCATAAAGCTGCCGAAAGTGGAGATCCGGAATCCTTAAAACTATTGATCCAAGCCGGCGCGAGAGTTAACGAAAAAGATAATATTGGTTGGACTCCTATGGATTGGGCAGTCCAAAAGAATCGGTACGAGAACCCGAATATAGTAAAAATACTTAAAAAAGCAGGGGCGGAATGCCAGGTAAACTGTGTGGAGTGACCTGGCTTATCTTTTTCTAAATCATGTTCCTAATTTGGAAAATTCTTCCGAACTGCTTCTTTTGAAAGATTACCTTCCTTATCGGTTCTGATCAATAATGCATCTATGTAGAGCGCAGGCTTTCCTTTTGTATAAGCTACTATGATAAATCCATCCGAAACATTTACGATACGGTGAGCCAAATAAAGTCTTTTGGTTTGTTTTTTCTCCCAAATCTTTTTTCCTTCGACGGAAAATTTTACTAAACGTAAAGGACCTTCCCCATCCGCAGAAAGTGCCATAAAATCTTTTTCGGGAGTTTCTATAATATCGGTTAAGAATCCAAGTCCTTCTATTTTATGGACTGTTTCCCAGATTACATCTCCATTTTGATTCAACTTCATAAGCCAGGTCTGAGTGTTTCTTGGACTTGGAGTTACTGCCCCAGCTAGAAGCAGATTCCCGTCTGAAACAGGAATGATCCTAGAAGCCCATTCTTCTATTCCTGATTTACCGTACTGCTTTTTCCAAACAGGTTTCCCGTCTTCATCAATCTTATGAAGGATTACATCTTTCTGGGATTCCTTTCCCGAATGGATGCTTGTATTCTCCGCTAGGATTACCCCTCCATCAGAAAATCCTAAACTAGTTTCAGGGAAATTTTTGATATCCTTTAGTTGTTTTATAAACTTAAGATCTCCATCTTTAGAGAACCGAACGAATAGATATGCAGTCTCGATCGTACTAGAGACTCTAGTGATATTACCTTCGACAGTTTCTTTTTCGATCCTAGATTGAACAGAAACAATAGCGGTCCATTTTCCATTGGATAATTCATGTAGATGATAAACCGCTACGTCTGTTTCTCCACAGAATGAATCACAAAAATCTTTCGGTAGAATATATTTGTCCCAAACTAGTTTACCTTCAGAATCGTATTTCATAAACGCGAGCTGTTTTTTCTCAACGGAACCCATAGTTCCCATCGTAACGAATCCACCGTCTGATGTTTCGCGAGTGAGTTTAGATAACACACTTTCATGATTCAAAACGAATTGAGTATATCCGCCCAGGTCGATCGGTTTGCCAGTAAACAAGTATCTCCACCAGACAGGATTTCCGTTTCCGTCGATCTTTGTTGCCCAAGCATTAGAATATTTTCTTTTTTCTGCGAGCGAATTTGTATCGAGTCTGCTGCAATCATTTGCAGATCCAATAATAACAGAACTGCCGTCTTTCAATATCACGAAGTGACCCGGTAGATCTTCCGGACAATCTTTGGCGACCATACCGTTATATTGTTCTCCACCGATAATCGTCTGCCAAAGGTTTGCAGTCTGAGACCATGTAGGAAATGAGAGGAAGGATAATAAAATTGTTAAGAATAAGTATCGTTTCATGTGGAGTCCAAAAGGAAGCAAACGATGGAGAATTTTTAGATTTTGTAAAGAATTTATTGCTTCAATTGGAATTCCTATATATCCCCCAGGTTACAGATCTATTTAAGCTTCCGGAATACTTTTGGAATATTCTTCCGGACTTTTACCCACCATTCGTTTGAAATCTTTTATAAAATGTGCCTGATCAAAATATCCGAGTTCCAATGCTAATTCGACCCAGTCAGTATCTTTGGTAATCCGATCTAAAATCTCAAACATTCTGTAACGATTGATCACCCATTTAGGACCGACTCCCACATATTGATTGAAGATACGTTGTAAAGATCGTTTATTCATTCCGGAAAGTCGGACCATATCCTCTACTTTCAAGATAGATCTATCGTTAGAAACTTTTTCGGTTAGTTCATTGACCCAGCTGATTGTTTCATCTTCTTCAGGAAGTCTTTCGTATAAAAAATTTTCTGCAAATTGTACTAGATCGGATTCGGAATCTAATTCGAATACTTCTCGTTCCAATGGCTCGGTTGGAATTCCAAAAACTTGTTCTATTCGAATTGTTTTGTCTGTTATCTCTGATAATGATCTTTTGTAAAATGGGTAGAATGCGCCGGGTTTAAACTTGATCCCGAACACACGACCTTCTCCTTCTAACCTTTGTGAGAATCTGCCGCTAACCACTCCGAAAATTTTGGTATTCTCTTTTTCAAAAACCAAATGAACGGATGGGTGTGGAAGATTTTCTTGGACCATAGGTCCTGCTTCTCTCATGTCCCATCGAACAGACCAATAATGTTCCACGAAAAAACTTAAGTCCTGAGAAGGAGCACTTCTAGTTAAACTCCAATTCTCTCCCGTAATGGATTTGATGATCCCTCTAGGTTTGTTTAAGTCTGTTTTCAAGATCGGACCCTGGATTTATTTCTTTCAAATTCTCCCTATTTGTCGCGTTTTTACAATCTTTTTGTTTAGTGCTCTGTTATTCTTCTTCATACAAAAACGAAGAGAAGATCGATCGGATCGAACTCAGGAGACATTATGGAAATCAAATCTGAAATTTATATAGCAGCAAAACCTGAACTAGTTTGGAACATTTTAGTTTCTAAGGAAGAAAGTAGCAAAATTTTTCACGGGTGCGGGATCGAATCCGATTTCAAAACAGGAAGTAATTACGCTTATATAGGACCTGGCCCTTCAGGAGACAAAACAGTTCATGTAGAAGGAAAAATTCTGGAAATTATTCCGAATAAAATCCTATCAATGACTCTTTTGGTCGGCTCCGTATATGGAGAACATTACAAAAACTTTGAGTCCAGGACGGTCTATACTTTAGAACCTTATGGTAAGTTAACCAGGTTAAAATTAGTGAACGATCAAATTAAAGAAGGAGACCCATCTTATGAGCGTTCTGCAGATGGGGGATGGGCGAGAGTTTTATCATCTATTAAAAGTTTAGCGGAAACAGGAAAACCTTTAGAGCTTCCAATGGGAGAAGATTGATAATCTAAGTTTTGAGCAAGATGATAGAAATGGAGAATTCAATCTACTTTTTCAAAATTGGTTTTGAATATCTCCAAATCCTCTTCCAAAATTTTCCGGATCCAATCAGGGATCGGAATAGAGGATTTGTTTCTATGGTCGTAAGAAACTTGGACCGTTTTCGCCTTAGTAAAAATTTCTTTGGTCTCGCTATGGCGAATCAAAGAAGTAAAGTCCCAAGACTTATTTCCTATTTTAGAAACGCAGGTCCAAACTTCTATAGGATGAAAAAGTTCTACCGCTTTGAGCATATCAACTTCCATTCTTGCAAGTAAGAATGGAACATCATAGATATCTTTTGTATTAAACTTCTTGGAACAATAATCCACTCTTCCTATTTCAAAATAGGACATGTATCTTGCATTATTCACATGAGCGAAAGGATCCAAATCGTTCCATCTGGTTTGGATCGGAGTGATAATCATATTAGAATTGTTTTAAGAATCTTAGATTGCCTGAATGTAAATAACGGATATCGTGGATCCCGTATTTCATCATCACTAATCTATCAAGTCCGAGCCCGAATGCAAATCCGGTCCATTCTTTAGGATCCAAACCGTTCAATTTGAAAACGTTCGGGTGAACCAAACCACAAGGCATTAGTTCCAACCAGCCGGATTGTTTACAAACGGAACAGCCACTTCCTCCGCAAACCTGGCAATTGATATCTAACTCGAATGCGGGTTCTACGAATGGGAAAAATCCAGGTCTAAGCCTGGTTTTTACTTCTTTCTCGAAAACTTTGGAAAGTAGGACTTCCATCGTATAAAGCATATTACCTGCGGAGATATCTTTTCCGACTACCATACCTTCTATCTGATAGAAAGATGTTTCATGAGAAGCGTCCACTTCTTCATAACGGAAGACTCGGCCAGGCCCGATGATCTTAAAAGGAGGTTTCAATTTTCTTAATGCACGAACTTGGATCGCAGAAGTATGTGTGCGAAGAAGGTTTCCATTTTCCAAATAGAAAGTGTCCTGCATGTCTCTCGCAGGGTGATCATCAGTAAAATTTAAAGCGCCGAAATTATTAAAATCTGTTTCTACTTCCGGTCCATCCCAGATCTCGAAACCCATCGAGGTAAAAATGTCCTCGATCTCATATTGAATTTTTGTAATAGGATGTAATGAGCCCGGCTCAGTTTCTCCCAAAGGACGAAGTACATCGAACCATTCTTTTTCGGATTGTTCTTTAAAACCTTTGGTCTTGAGATTTTCTCTGGTTTTGGAAACGATCTCTTCTAAATTTTTAGATAAGTCGTTTGCCTTTTGGCCCACAGTTTTTTTTTCTTCGATAGATAAGGAAGCAAGGTTTTTTAGTACTGAGGTAAGTTTTCCTTTTTTACCCAGATACTCGTTCTTATTTTTGTCAAGATCCGCTTCGTCGACGGAAGATCCGATCAACCGATTTGCTTCTTCAAAAATTTTGTCTAATTCTTCCGATAGATTCATTTTCTAGATCCGACCAATTCCTTCAATGAAGGATAAATTCCGCCGAAAGCCCCATTGGACATCGCTAGGATCAGGATTTTATCCTTCTCGAATTGGGGAAGGATTTTCCGAACTTTCTGGACCAGATCCTTAGGGTCCTTGCAGTAAAATGGAAGGGTGCCAGAATGTTTTGGAAGTTTCAAGATCAGCTTTTTCACGTCCAGACGGCTATCCTTAGCAACCTTTTTCAGATTATAAATTTCAGTAATCATGGTCACTGCGGAACCCTTAAAGGCAAAAGAATATTCCTTTTGGAAAACGTTTCGGTGAGAAGTAGCACTTCTAGGCTCAAACAAGCTGATAATTTTAAAACCTGGAAATCTTTGCTTAACAGAGCGGATCGTTTCTTCAACTGCCACAGGATGGTGTGCAAAATCCTCGATCAGAATACTTCTGGCGGAATCGAATAAGATCTCTTGTCTACGTTTTACACCAGGGAAGGATTCCAACGCATCTAATAACTTTTCTTTTGCCTTAGGAATATTTTCTTTTTTTAATATCTCTTCGCAAACCCTTAGGGCAACTTCTGCGTTTCTATAATTATGATTTCCGAAAAATCCAGGGCGAAGAAGTCTTTGGCCTGAGTATAATTCTCCCTTCTTCCGAGTGAGAATTGAATCCTTTTTATTAAATTCAAACGCTTCTGATTTAATGAATTTGGAAGCTTCTCCACAAATCCTTTTTAGATTAGCAGCACCTGCCCAATAATAAACTTTTCCGTTACCAGGCACAAGTCTCAATAATCGAGAGAACATTGTTTCGATTTCGCCTATATCTTTGAAAATATCTGCATGATCAAAATCTAATGCGTTCAATACTGCATAAGTAGGTCTATAATGTAAAAACTTAGATGCCTTATCGAAGAATGCAGTATCATACTCATCACCTTCGATTACGAAATAATTTCCGTCAGTAAATTCGAAACCCGGAAATCCATCCTTACGAATTCCACCTACGAATAACCCCGGATTCAATCCTGTCTCTTTCAGTAAGTGGTGGATCAAAAATGTAGTCGTGGTCTTGCCGTGAGTTCCTGCAACGACTACGACTTTTTTTCCGGCAAGAATATATCTCTCTAAAGCAGCGGACATGGAAACATATTCCAATCCCGAATTAAGGACTTCTTCTACTTCCGGATTTCCTCTTGAGGTTGCGTTCCCTACTACGATCAGATCCTTGTTTTTAACCCTCTCTGCATCAAAACCTTCCGAGTAAGGAATTCCCCACTCTTTCAATTTGTCAGACATGGGAGGGTACACTCCAGCATCGGAGCCGGAAACTTCATGACCTAGACTTCTTAACATAGAAGCAAGGTTCCCCATTGCTATTCCGCCTATCCCTATCAGATGGATTTTCAATTTAATAAGGTCCTAATGATATTATAAATGAATACAAAGAATAAAGAAATACTCAAAAGATAAGCACTTCCAAAAAGAAAGAATATTAGAATTTCCTTAGAGTCTACTCCGCTTACTCTTTTCATTCCAATATAGGAAAGATAAACAGAATACAAAAATGAAATTCCTATCAGTCCCAAATTGATCGGACTTGGAAGGATCCAAAACACGGAAGAAGCAGAGAAGGCCAAAAATGCGAGAGTCAAAACATCCGCTGCCGGATAATTCTCCCCTTTTGTACGATCCACTTTTCTATAAAATACCCGTACCACATCATACTGAGAAACTACAAAAAGTAAAACAGGATAGATGATAAGAGATGTTATGACTCCAGAGAACGGATTAAAATCTACCTCATCTCCGAAAACCAAATCTAAAATTATTTTAATCAGATTACCTGCAATTTTGGAGATTGGGGCAAGCACCCAAAGTGCATAATGTAATCTTAATAATTCTTTTCTACCTATGGAAGCATTTCTAAGATACAGATCAAAAGCTTCCGTAGGAGCTCTGAAAATTTTCTCTAAGAGTGAAAGTTTGGACTTTTCTACTTCCGTGAGTTCCGAGTTCGGTGTGATCAAAAACATTATTTTTTCCGAGAAGTATTTCCAGGTTTAGACTTATCAGGTTTTACAATTGCTTTTGCATCCTTGATCGCCTTGGCAGCCGTTTGGATTTGAGTAAACGCATTTGCCACTACATATACCGGAGGTTCTTTAAAATTAGAATTTATAATTCGGATGATCGGAGTCAGCTTTTTATCTCCGATGGTTGTCTCTTTATGGAAACGATATACGATCTCGTTCCCATCGGAAATCAAAACTTTTACACTCGCTAAGGAAAATTCGGACTTGTCCGCGTTAGGAGCCAAAATATTGCCTATACCGAATCCTGCTCCGTTCTCATCATCCGGAAAAGTTTCCACCTTCAAACCAGTCATGTATCTATATAGATCCTCTCCAAGCTTCGGTTCCAGTAAGATAATCTCTCCGGAAAGTCTACGCCAAAAATTCTTTTTAATACTATTGGATTCGAATGGGGTATTATCGATACGAATAGAAGTCCCGTTCTCATCTATATAAGAAATTTCTTTTACATATTCCTTATTCAAGGTCAGAATACTTTTTTGACGGAAATCTTGGGGACCTTTTTGGAATCTATCAAATAGATAGGAAGAAGAAGTTAAAATATTACGGACCGGTCCCTCATGTAAAATTACTCGAGTAGAACCCAAAGAATGTTTTTTTCCAATCCTCAAAGTTTTGGAAACATTCCCTGAATAGAAAACCAATTTAGGAGAATCTTCTCCGAGCTGCAAAGAATCTTTGATTTGGATCCCTTCTAAGATCTCTTCTGTTCCTTTTACTCTATAGGTCCCAAAATCTCTAACGGTATTGTCAGAATTATAACCGCCTTCGTATTCTATATCGGCGCCGGTCTCAGCATCTTTGTTTAATACTGTGAAAAATTTTTCTCCCTTCTTGATCCCTCCTTTCACAGAGATCGTAAAAGGTTTAGAATAAAATTTATCTCCGGTTCTTTCTACCCATTGTTCACTAGGAGGATAATATTCGATACGATCTAAAGATAGTTTCCAATATTCAATCTCTGTCGCATCTTCCTTAGTTTTTTCCAAAAGGAAGAAGGCCAGAAAAAGTAAAACGACTACTAAGCCGAGTAGATAAAGTTTATTACGCATTCTTCTGTCCGGCCTTTTTTCGTTTGATCACATAGATGGAGCCAAGACCTGCAATAAGCCCAGGGAATAAGAACATTCCTAAAATCCACACAGCTCTTTTCTGTCCGTCTGTTAAAGAAACAGTTTCAATCTCTTCTTTTTTAGGAGCGATCGCAGGAAGACTAACGTCTTGGTACATCCAAGTCACAGAAGCGCCGGCAAGTTCGTAGTTCGCCTCATAAGGAATATATTGATTTGTGATCCAAGAAGTTCCGGAATAGATCACGATCCTTCCTTCATCTTCTGATTTTGTTTCAGGTAAAGTAATAGGTGGTGTATTCGGATCTGCAGGAGGAACGACAGGAGTAGCAGATTTGGTTTTTAATACCAAAGCGATCGGAAGATTTTTTTTCTCTTCTTCCTTCTCTTGTTTTCCATTCCCATTCTTATCTAAGTAAACATCTCCACCGGTTTCTAAAAGTATTGAAGCATCTAACTTTATTTCGGAGGCATCTTTCGGAGGTTTCTGTTCGAAATATCCTCCGTAAGGAAAAACAATCCCTGTATCTTTTTTAGAAAGAGATTCTTCGATCGCATGATCTCTAAAAGCTTTCGTAAGGATCAAACCGGGTGCCCTACTCGGGCTTTGGGAAAGATTTCCTTTGGAAAAAGTATATCCAGCAGCTTCTAAAAGCCAATCGAAACTTTCCGCACCCCTTTGTTCTATAGTGATGAAAAGTTTTCCCTTCTTCTTAAAAACAAAATCCAAGATAGAAGCTCTTGCTTCGGGAGAGAACGGAACTGTAGGCCCAGCGATAACCAAAAATTCCGCATCATCCGGAATCTTAGAAGGCCAATTGTTCTGAAATCCAATTCCTGTGGATTTAAAATTCAAAAAGGATAATGCATCTGCAAAACGAACCAACTTTTCATTCGGAAGATTTTGGAAAGTTTGAGAATATCTTTCTCCATTTGCTTCCGTAAAATAAACTTTTCGTTCCTTAGTGGTAACGTTCATAAAAGCCTGAACCAATCTTCTTTCTAGATCTTCCAGCTCGGACTTATCTTTAACTCCGACCTTTTGTTCAGGATAAGGCCCTGCTGTTGCACCGGCTTTACGATAACGTATCAAAATATTGCCGTTTGAGACCTGCCCGAATTCGGCGATCTCGTCCAACTCAACATCTGCGTTGATAAACTTTACTTTGAATCCGGGATGAATAGAAACCATCTGGCTAAGTAAAATTTCAAGATCTGGGCGAATTCTTTTTAGAGCTAAAGAAGAACTTCCATCCGCATTTCTTGCGGTGCTGTCCAATGGGCGAGGATAAAAAGCAATTACGTCTACTTCTGCCCCTTCCGGAATTTCTTTTAGGATCTTCTTAGCTTCAATGGAGAAGGAATGAACTCCCTTGGAACTTAGATCGAAATTATGATTTCTCATTACGGAAATATAATTTGCTAATATTAAAATAAGAAGAAGTATCCCTGTTCCGAGGAAGAAATCCCGAACAAGGCTTTGTTTTCTTCCTTTCAGACTGGATTGGTTTTCAAAAGAACTTCTTTCCCATTCTCTTAATATTCCTAGGAATACACTTCCTAATACAAAGAGGACCAAGAAGACTAAAAGGAATTCCCTTAAGTTTGTGATCCAAACAGGAGCAGTTCCACCTTTTTGCAAAGAAAGATCTTCTAAATATACTCTCAGGAAATAAATCCCTAAAGATATAATGCCAAGTCCGGAAGAGATGAGTAAGTTGATTTCCTTATCTTCTTTTTTAGAACCTATATATGATAAAAATCCGGATCCGACAATTACAGATAGAACGATAATTGAAATTGCCCATCGGACTCCCGTGTTTGAAAAAGATTCGTAAACCGGGAAGAAGAGTAATAAAAATACGATGGCTGCCCAGGAAAGAACTCTGGAAATTAGATTTGATTTCATCCTCTCCATCTCCTAGATTCCAAAACTTTTACGGTCAGATACAAAAAGAAGATCGTTCCGCTGATAAAGAAAACGGTACTGCTCAAAGGGAGCACTCCTTTCGAAAAACTGATAAAGTGTGTGAATATATGCAAGTGGAACAAAACACTTCTTGTTGCAGCATCGAATAAATGAGAAAAGTATCCGATCACCCACAGAGTTAACAAGATCGCGATTGAGATCAAAAGAGAGATCATTTGGTTTTTTCCCAAACTGGATCCGAACAAACCTACTGCAAAAGTAAATAATCCGAGTAAGAACACTCCGATCGTCCCGGAAGCAACTATGTATAATGGAGCTTTCCAAAAGAAATATAAGAAGAGAGGAAATAGTCCATCTACTGCGATAGAGATGATCGCGCATACAAATGTTCCGAATAAAAACTTACCTACTACGATCTCCATATCCGAAATCGGAGCGGTAAATAATAACTCCAACGTCCCTCTGTTCTTTTCTTCAGTGATAGAGCCCATTGCAACGATCAACATCGCGATCAGCATCGTGCTCATGAAGGAGATAAAAGTAATGATCGTGGTCTCGGTGTAATTTGTTCCCGAGTTAAAATTCAGGATCAATACGAATAACGAATTTAAGAACGCAGTACCACCTAAAACCAAAGGGGCCAAGTAGGTACCGAAAAATACCCTGACTTCTTTCCAGAAGATCCATTTAATATTTCGAAACATGAATTAAACCTTGTTCATAAAGATTTGTTCTAAGGTCACATCCTGCTTACGAATAAATTCAGGCAGGATACCGGAAGAAGAAATTCCGGAATATAATTCTTCTTTAAACTTCCTTTCAGAAGAAGTGTTGATCAGAAAAGTAGAGCCAACTGAATCTTCTCCAACAAATTTGAATGTCGCACCCGACTTGTTTGCGATCCCATTCAGATAGATTTCAGTTTCCGATCTGGATTTTCCGGATAAGGTTACTTCTAGGCCGGAAAGATTTTCCATCTCTCTTTCTAATTCCTGGCGATCACATTGATATACCAATCTTCCCTTATGCAAGAAAAGAAATCGATTACATGTTTTGTAAACTTCAGGAAGGATATGACTCGAAAGAAGAATTGTATGTTTTTCTTTCAAACCGTGAATTAGATTACGAATTTCTACTATTTGTTTCGGATCCAAGCCGGAAATAGGTTCGTCCATGATGATAATTTCAGGATTTCCTAAAATAGCTTGAGCGATCCCTACTCTTTTTCTGAATCCTAGAGAAAGAGTTTCGATCACCTTCTCTCGTACTTGAGTAAGATCAGTAAGACCTAAAACTCGATTCAGTTCGGAAGAAATATCTTCTTCAGAGATCTGTTTGATCCTAGCTGCGAAAGTTAAATATTCAGCAACGGTTAATTCCGGATAAAGAGGAGGAGTCTCCGGAAGATAACCTATCTTCTTCTTCACATCAATAGGATGTTCGAATGTGTTAAGTCCGTTAAACTCACATAATCCATCGGTTGCCATTAGGTAACCAGTGAGTATCCGGATCGTGGTTGTTTTTCCTGCACCATTAAGGCCGAGTAAGCCTACAATTTCTCCCTCTTTGAGTTCGAAATTCAGACGATCAATGGCCAATTTCTCTCCGTAAAATTTGGAAAGGTTCCTTACTTTTATCATATTGTTTTCTGTCCGGTCCTACCGGAGATTAGAAGATATTTCTAATTAGAAGGGTTTTGGAAAGAATAACCTCATGCGGTCCCGACTAGGTCAATCATTTTCCCGGAGAATGACCGAACCATAAGGTTTTGAGAGATTTAAAGGAAATAAACGACTGTTTAATGGAACGGTCGTTCTTTACGAACGCTATTTAGGACGAAAAAGCTCTTTAAAAAAGAATTGCGAACCCAAGGCTGAACAGAAAAGCATCTTCTAACGACTTATAACAAGGCATTGTATGGCAGTAGCAAACTTTTTGAACGAAGCAAAAGCTCAAGGCAATAAACTATTTTTGCAATTCGGAGGCCAGGGTTCTCCTTGGTTGAAGGAACTTTCTAAACTTTACGAAACAGATCCTTCTTTAAAAGAATTATTTGATACTGCTTTCAAAGCTTTAGCGGAAGAAGTTCCTACCCTAAGAAAAGATATCATCTCTCAAGGATATGATTTCGAATCCTGGATCAAAAACCCAGAATCTGCTCCAGACGAAAATTACCTCTGCAGCGCTACAGTTTCTATCGTAGGTATCTTCCTCACTCAAACAGCAAATTACGTCTCCTTAGTTAATAAAGGTTTCACCACTTCTGAACTTATCGCAAATGCTTCCGGAGCAACCGGCCATAGCCAAGGGATCATTCCTGCAGTATTAGTTGCTTTAGGAAAAGAAGGCGCTGACTTCTACAAAGAATACACTAAATTTTTGAAATTCGTTCTATATCTTGGATACAGAGCTCAGGAACTTTACGGAATTTTCAATCCTTCTGAAGAAGTTCTAAAAGGTAATGAAGAGATCGGAGACAAACAACCTGCTCCAATGGTTGCAGTCATCGGTTACAGCGCTGCTGAACTTTCTGAAAGAGTTCAGAAAACAAATGCAGAACTTGGACTCAGCGGAACTAAAGCAATTTATGTTTCTCTATTCAATACTCCTGACTCAAATATCGTTTCAGGAAATCCGGAAGCTCTTCTTGCTTTCCGTAAAAAGTTCAAAGCAGAGATGGATGAGAAAAAAGTAAAATTCGTCTACTTAAGAACTACTGCACCATTCCATTGTCCAATTATGGACGAGTCTGAAAAGACTGTTCCAAAAGATATGGAAAGAATCGGATTCAGCTACAAAGGTTCTGATCTAAAGATCCCTGTTTACTCTATCTTTGATGGAAGAAACTACCAAAACGAAGCGGATATCAGCTTACCTTTATTCAGAGAAGTTCTGATCAAAGCTCTTTACTGGGACAAAGCGATCACCACTTTCGTTAAAACTCCTAAGTTAGTCGGTATCGATTTTGGGCCGAGCGTTGTTTCTCAAAAACTAACTCAAGCAAACTTGGGAACTTCCGAGAACAAAATTTACAGTGCATCCAGCCCGAAAGATATTAAGGTACTTTTGGCTTAAACTTTCCGATCTAGGGAATTCTCCCTTCGGATAAGAAAAGACTCCGCCATGGATTCGGTTCCTAAATTACTAAGAACCTCGATTCGGCGGTTGTCTTTTCTCTTTCCGGAAACGCTCAGACGAAAACTTCTATTCGATGTTCTTGCTCCCTACAGAGAAAAAGAACTTCCTCTTTTAGGAAGATCTGCTTTTCAAACAGGTCAGTACTGCGAATTACAATTTTGGAAATTTCTAAAAGAACCACATCCTGAATTTGATATTTCCAATCAGTTCATTTCTCCCAAACAGAAATCCTTACTCAAAGATATCGCAGGTAATCTTTTCCCGGATGTAAAACATGCAGGATACAAGGATTCTAAAACCAGATCTTATCTAGATTCAAAACAACCTGTCAGAGGCGCCTGTGTTAGAACAAAATTTTTCGACACTAGAGCGGACTTTCTCATTCCACAGGAAGAAGGTTGGCAGGTAATTATCATCAAGGCTTCTTCTTCCGCTAAAAGAACTCATATCTCGGAACTTTCATTTATAAGAATGGTTTTGGAAGAGGCGGGATATAAGGTAAGTTCTACACAAGTATGGACAGTAAGTTCTGAATATACTTATAATGGAACGGAAATAGATCCGAATCGACTATTTCACAAAAAGGATTGTAGCAAGGAAACTTTGGCAAACCTGGAAGACACCAAAGAAAAAGCATATAATCTACTGGAAGTATTAGAAAAAGATAAAATTCCTTCCATTACATTCTCTAAACATTGCGATCATCCCAGAAATTGTATCCATCCGGAATCATGCTATTCTGACTCTCCTCCTGGAGATCTTTTCACATTAAGAGAAGGAAAAGAATTAACCCTTACTCTTTGGAATCAAGGGATCCGAAACCTATCCGAAGTAGAGCCTGATTCCGAATTTACTCATCGCCAAAAAATACAAGTTGAAGCCATAAAAACAGGAAAAGAGTATTTAGATAAAGAGTCACTTCTGTCATATCTAAATCAGTTAAAGTTTCCTTTATATTGTTTGGATTTCGAAACGATCAATCCGCCTGTTCCTGTTTATAAGGATACACATCCGTTCCAGCATGTCCCTTTTTTATATTCTTTGCATGTGATCCGAAAAGATCTAAAAGAAAAGCCGGAAGAATATACTTATATAGATGATCACGATAAGGATCCAAGACTTGGTATATTGGAATCTCTTTCTTCTCAAATCAAACCCGGAGGGACCATTCTTGCATTCAATGATAGTTTCGAAAAACGTTGTTTAAAAGAATCCGTCCAAGCTTATCCAAAATATAAAGAATGGTTCCAATCCATAGAACCCGATTTTTCGGATCTAGCAAAACCATTTTGGGATTACGATTATTATCATCCTGCCCAAGAAGGAACCACTTCTTTAAAGGTTGTTCTTCCTGTTCTTACCGGAGCAAATTACAAAGAACTTACAATCAATGCGGGTCATATAGCTAACTCCGAATTTTTAAGGATCAAAACCGAGAACGTTTCGGACCAGGAAAGAAAAAGAGTAGAGGCTGATCTGATCGCTTATTGCAAGATGGATACCTATGCTTTAATCCTGATCCTTAGGGCTTTAGCCGAGAAGTTAAACTGGCCCGGAAATTTATAATAAATCCTTCCGGATCGATTCTACTGTAGGAATTCCAACCAAAATCGGACTTGTCGGGAGGGGTCCAGCGATTTCCCTATCCTTAGAATGGCGGCTCAAAAGAACATAAAGAAAATCGTATTAGCATATTCCGGCGGATTGGACACATCCGTAATTCTTACCTGGCTTAAGGAAACCTACGGTTGTGAAGTGGTAGCATTTACCGCTGATGTGGGTCAAAAAGAAGAGCTCACTGGCTTGGAAGAAAAAGGGATCAAGACCGGGGCCTCCAAAGTTTATATAGAAGATCTTCGTTTAGAATTCGCAAGGGACTTTATCTATCCTGCAATCCAAGGAAACGCGATCTACGAGATGAGATACTTGCTCGGAACTTCCTTAGCAAGACCATTGATCGCAAAAGCAATGGCAGAAGTTGGCAAAAAAGAAGGAGCTGATGCATTCGCTCACGGCGCGACTGGAAAAGGAAACGACCAAGTTCGTTTCGAGTTAGCTTTCAAATCATTAGCCCCAGAAAAAGAAATTATAGCTCCTTGGAGGACTTGGTCCTTCGGAGGAAGAGCCGACTTGATAGAATACGCAAAATCTAAAGGTATCCCAGTACCTGTGACAGCTTCCAAACCATACTCTATGGACAGGAACCTAATGCATATTTCATACGAAGGCGGAATATTAGAAGATCCTTATAGAGAGCCGAACGAGGATATGTTCCTTCTTACTGTTTCTCCGGAGAAGGCACCGGATTCTCCAGAATACGTAGAACTTGACTTTGTTGAAGGGAATTGCGTAGCAGTGAACGGTAAAAAAATGGATCCTTACGAAGTAGTGGACACACTAAATACAATTGGTGGAAAACACGGTATTGGAAGAGTGGACATCGTAGAGAACAGACTTGTTGGAATTAAATCTAGAGGAGTTTATGAAACTCCAGGCGGAACAATTCTATTCCATGCACATAGAGACCTAGAATCCATCACGATCGATAGAGATACGCAACATCACAAAGATAAATTGTCCGCAGAATTTGCAGAGTTGATCTATAATGGGCATTGGTTCTCTTCTCGAATGGCTGCAGTTAGAGCATTCATCACTGAAACCCAGAGATTCGTAACCGGAACAGTAAAGGTCAAACTATATAAAGGAAACTGCATAATCGTAGGAAGAAAATCCTCCGTTTCACTTTATAATCCTGAAATGGCAACTTTCGAAAAAGAAGAATTGTATAATCAAAAAGATGCCGAAGGTTTTATCAACCTATACGGATTACCTGCTAAAGAAGCTGCAAGGCTGAGAAAAAAATGACAAGAATTGCTGTTTATCCTGGCTCTTTCGATCCTTTAACTAGAGGACATTTGGACATTCTCCATAGGTCAGTAGGTCTATTCGATAAGGTGATCATAGGTGTCGCGGTAAACTCCAATAAAAGTTTTCTTTTTTCTATCGAAGAAAGGATCGAATTCATCAGAGAAGCAACCAAGGGTTGGGAGAATCTTGAAATCGACACTTTCGAAGGGCTGACGGTTGACTATTGCAAAAAGAGAGGAGCTAAAAGTATCATCAGAGGACTAAGAGCAGTCACTGACTTTGATTACGAATATGCGATTTCTTTAATGAATAGGAAACTTGCTCCGGAAGTAGAGACAATCTTCTTAATGTCCTCTAATGACTACTCTTTCGTATCTTCCACAATTGTAAAAGAAGTGGCAAGACATGGAAGAGATGTATCCGCTCAAGTTCCGGATCACGTTAGCAAAGCATTACTTAAAAAATTATACAACAAGTAACTAAGGAATAAAAATGGCTAGAACATTTATCATGATCAAACCCGACGGAGTGAAAAACAAACATGTCGGCGATATCCTACAAAGAATCGAAAAAGAAGGATTCAAAATTTTAGGACTTAAATATCTTAAACTTTCTCTAGAAGATGCAAAACAATTCTATAAAGTGCATTCCGCTCGTCCTTTCTATAATGATCTTTGCAGCTATATGTCTTCTGGACCGATCGTTGCAGCTGCTTTAGAAAGAGATAATGCAGTTCTACATTGGAGAGACGTGATCGGAGCTACAGATCCTAAAGAAGCTGCTGCAGGCACCATCAGAGCACTATTTGCAGAAAGTAAAGAAGCAAATGCAGTGCATGGTTCCGACTCGGACGATAATGCAGCATTAGAGATCAGCTTCTTCTTCAAAGGAAACGAACTGTTCTAATAGAACCGATCTTTACTTTTATAGACCCAGTGTCCCTAAACAGGCCACTGGGTTTTTTATTATTATCTTCTAATATAGAACAACCTAACATTCGTTCTATATAAAGGGCCTTAATGACCGACGTTCTTGTCGGAGAAAAAAATCCGGATTATAACGAATTTTTCTTGTACTTTTTGGAAATATCTTTCTCTATTTTTCCTACGTAGGCGAAATAAAACCACCGTTTCGACCGAAGCTAATAATATGAACGCAGTGACCAAAGAGCAGATCATTAAGCATAGCCGTATCATAGAAAAATACAGAGCAAAGGATACTTTGTTCGACGGCTCCCCGGATTGGATGGACGATGTTTTGGAAGTGATCTACTCCCAAGACGATTTTATAACGGAAAAACCCGATATAGATTTGGATATAGAGTAATCTAATCTTTCTTCTATTTTTTCAAAGTTATTATAGTCCGCCCACGCAAGACTTCCCGAGTCCAGACCTTTGGGACGGCTCTTAAACCGGGGCAACTGCCCCGGACTCTCTTAAAATTTTCATAATCTCAGGTTTACAGCTTCCACAACCCGTTCCGGCTCCTGTCTTTTCAGAAATTGTTTTGAGATCACAAACTCCATTTCGTATCTCTTCTTCAATATTACCTTTTCCTACTCCATTACAAGAACAGACCAATGCACCTATTGGAGGTTTCAAGGGAGAAGATCCTGTCAAAAGTCTATCTCTCTTATCTCCCAGCTCAATACCGGAAGAGATCATCGCCTTAAATTCAGAAAACTCAGACTTGTCTCCAACTAAGATCGCTCCTACTAAACGATCTCCTTTGATAATACATTTTTTATAACGTCCCTTTCTCTTATCAAAGAATACAATCTCTTCGTATTCAGGACCTGCCTCATCCATTGGAACATCAGGTAACCTCAAAGATACCAATTCCAAACCTGGTATCTTAAGAAGATTTGAATGCATAGAACCTGAGTAAGAACCGATCTTATATCCATAAATATGCCAAGCTGCAAACTCAGCCTGCTCTTCCGTTGCCGCAACTGTACCATACATCCCAGTAGAATGTTCAGCGACTTCTCCTATCGCGTAAATATCCGGATCACTGGATTGTAAGAAGTCGTTCACTAAAATTCCGGACTTACACCCAATCCCTGCGTCTTTAGCCAATTCTAAATTCGGAACAGTTCCAACTGCGAATACAATCCCATCCGGACGAATGCTGGAACCATCTCTGAACTTAACACTTTCTAATCTTTCCGATCCATACACCTTCGAGATTTCGGTATCGAATAAGATCTGGATCCCTCTTGCTTCTACTTCTTTTCTTAAAATTTCTGCAGAGATCTCATCTAATTGTTTGGACATCAATCGATCAGTTCTTACAAGAACGGTTACGTTTACATGCAAGGTTCTTAATGCAGCGGCGAGTTCTAGACCGAGTAACCCTCCTCCTACAATCAAGGCATGAGTATTCGGAACAAAAAAACCTTTGATCCGATCCGCATCGTTTTTGGAACGAAGACTAAAAATTCCCAACATCTTCTCCGGAATATATTTTGGGATAGAAGGTCTGCTTCCTGTAGCAATGATCAGTTTATTATAAGAATATAAATTACCTTGGGAATCTCTAACCTTCTTCCCTTCCGGAAGTATTTCCGAAACTGAGATAGACGGTTTTACTTCTATATTCCATGATCCTATCTCGTCTTCGCTGACTGCAGATAATTGGGAAAATTGTTTTTCTCCGCTGATCAGATCAGGTAATAGAATTCTGTTATAGAATGGATATTCTTCCTTGCATAATACTGTGATCTCATCCTCAGGAGAAATGGCTCTGAATTTCCTAAGAAAAGCAAGAGTTCCATTTCCTCCACCTATGATCAGGATTTTTTCCTTAGGTTTTTTATAAGGAATAACTTCTACTGCTGAAATTTTAAAACCGGGTTGTTTGGAGAATGGATCAAACTTTGAGCTAGTTAGATTATTTGCTCTTGCTTCATCGTTTCCGTTCTTTCTTCCCCAATGCATAGGTAAAAATACGGTACCCTGTCGGATACTTTCCGTTATCGTAGCTCTAACTCTTACACTTCCTCTTTCGTTTTTGACTTCTACGATTTGAGATTCTATAATCTCCCTTTCTTTCGCATCAATCGGATGGATCTCTAGATAAGGTTCTCTTTTATGTTCTTTGAGTTTTCTTACCTTTCCGGTGCGGGTCATTGTATGCCATTGGTCTCTGATCCTGCCTGTGGTAAGAATTAAAGGAAAGTCCTCGTTTGTTTTTTCAGAGGTATCTTCCGGTTCAACTGAATGTATTTTTGCTTTTCCACCAGGACGATAAAACTTTCCGTCGGAAAATAATCTTGGAGTTCCCTCATGATCCTTAGATGGGAAGGGCCATTGCACTGATCTTCTTTCTTGTAAGATAGAATAGTCCAAACCGCCAATATCAAGATTTGTACCTTTAGTAAGAAGACAATGTTCTAGAAAAACTTCTTCTTCACTTTTATAATTGAAAGAAGGACCAAATCCCATCTTCTCCGCAAACTCTGTTAGTATCCAAGTATCCGCCTTTGCATCTCCGGGAGGATTAAAAATTTTAGGTAGATACGTTATTCTCCTATCTGAGTTGGTCATGGTACCTTGCTTTTCTGTCCAGCCCGCGGCAGGAAGAACGTAATGAGCAAATGGAATGGACTCATGACGATTTGAAATATCTTGGACAACTACTAGTTCCGCGTTTCGAAGTCCCGCTTCAACAGTTCTTGCGTCAGGAAGACTTACTGTTGGATTTGTACAAACGATCCAGATTGCTTTCATCTTTCCGTTTTTGAGATTTTCAAACATCTCCGTTGCGGAATAACCTGGCTTGTCCCGAATGGACTCCACTCCCCAAAAATCCGCCACTTCCTTTCTATGATTTTCATCCGCAAGATTTCTATGTGCAGGAAGAAGATTACATAGTCCTCCTACTTCTCTTCCTCCCATTGCATTCGGTTGTCCTGTTAAGGAGAATGGACCAGATCCGGGTTTACCGATCTTGCCTGTGATCAGATTCAAATTAATTAATGCTAAATTTTTATTAACTCCAACCACACTTTGATTCAGGCCCATTGCCCAAAGAGTTAAAAACCCTTTCGAATTCGCGATCAGACTCGCCGCCTCTCGGATCGCTTCTTCTGAAACTCCACAAGAGTCCGCATATTCTTCCATACTGATCGAAAAGACCTTTTCCTTTAGCTCTTCGAAACCTTCTGTATGAGATTTAATAAAATTTGGATCTAAGGAATTAGTCTCTATCAGACTTCTTGCAATTGCATTGAATAATAATATATCAGTTCCGGGTATGATCTGAAGATGTAAGTCTGCATTTTCACAACTTTCTGTTTTTCTAGGATCAACCACGATGATCTTAACGTTTGGATCCGAACTTTTTCTGTCTTCTATCCTTCTAAAGAGGATCGGATGACACCAAGCCGGATTGGCACCGGCGATCAAAAAACAATCTGCAATTTCAATATCATCGTAAGAGATAGGAACACTATCCTCACCCAATGACATTTTATAACCCACAACTGCAGAGCTCATACATAGTCTGGAATTGGTATCTATATTATTTGTATTTAGAAATCCTTTGGTGAGTTTGTTCACCACATAATATTCTTCCGTCAATAATTGTCCGGAAACATAGAATCCTACCGAATCAGGTCCGTACTCTTTGATCAAATTTTTAAAACGAGAAGCAATCTCCCCCAGCGCAGAATCCCAGTCTGTCTTTTGCAATTCTCCCGTTTTAGGATTTCTTGCCATTGGATATAAAAGTCTGTCACTCTTATCCAAAACGGTGTGATGCAAATTCATCCCTTTAGAGCAGAGCATTCCTTTATTTGCAGGATGATCCGGATCGCCTTGAACCGTAAAACTGGTCTCGCTCTCTTTTTGGATCAAAACGCCGCATCCGACTCCACAATAGGAACAAGTACTTTGAATTCCATTTTCTGTATTCACAGCTCATTTATAGCAATTTTCATGCCAATTAATAAATTTTATATTCAATTCATCTAACCTTATAGTATTTCGGAATAGAATACAAGCAATTTCAAATAATGCGTATTTTAATTAAGCATCGTGCATAATATATGCGTAAATTCTAGCAATTTTGTTCTCTCTTCTCAAACTTGCTAACGTTAGATTTTTAGGATATGTTCGAAAAAGAAGGGCGTAATTTAAATTTTTATATGAATCTATCTTAATATAATATTTTTCAAAAACTCTTCTTAAAACTTGGCACGACTTTTGCTATAAGCTGTATGTGAGCGTTTCTGCTCGTTAACGGAGAGCTTTAAATGAAAAAATTTCGTGAATTTCTGGCTATAGGTCACTTTCCATCGCTCGTGAGCTCCTTTCTATACTTTGACTTCAGCTTCATGGTATGGATGCTGCTTGCCGCTTTAGGCGTCTTTATTTCGGAAGAATTCAAATTAGGCCCTGCCCAAAAGGGTATGTTGGTTTCTGTTCCTTTATTAGGAGGAACCTTATTAAGAATTCCTCTAGGTTTACTATCTGATCGTTACGGATCTAAGATTGTTGGTCTTTGCGGAATGGGCGTCACAATGCTCACACTGCTATTAGGCTGGAAATTCGCTCACACTCTTCCTGAAGTAATTCTTGTAGGATTATTATTAGGAACTGCAGGAGCAAGCTTTGCAGTAGCTCTTCCTTTAGCTAGTAGATGGTATCCTAAAGAATACCAAGGTTTAGTAATGGGTATCGCAGGCGCTGGGAATAGCGGATCAGTGATTGCTACATTCTTCGCTCCTGACCTTGCAAGAAACTTCGGATGGCATGCTGTTTTCGGTCTTGCACTTATCCCTTTAGCTTTTGCTTTCCTATTCTTCTTATTCTTTGCGAAAGATTGTCCGGGTACAATTTCTAAAAAACCTTTAAAACAATATTTGGTACCGATCAAATCCAGAGATGCTTTATTCTTCTGTTTGCTGTATAGCGTAACGTTCGGTGGATTTGTAGGTCTGGCAAGTTTCCTTCCCATCTTCTTTCACGACCAATACGGTGTAGATAAAGTCACTACAGGTTTTTATACATCTTATTGTATCTTAGGTGCAAGTTTGGTTCGCCCTATCGGTGGATATCTTTCCGACAAATTCGGCGGAGTATCGGTTTTACTTGTAGTGTTCGCAGGAGTTGCATCTTGTCTGATCGCAGTCTCTTGGTTGCCTTCCGTAAGTATCATTCTTCCTACCTTCATTACTTTAATGATCTTTTTAGGTTTAGGAAACGGTTCCGTATTCCAACTCGTTCCTCTTAGATTCAGTAAAGAGATCGGGATCATTACTGGGTTTATCGGAGCATTCGGAGGTCTGGGAGGATTTTTCGTTCCAAACCTATTAGGAAGTTTGAAAGCGATTTCTGGAACCTTCTCCGTTGGATTCGTAGTGTTATCCGTGATAGTCGGGTTATCTGCCTTCCTTTTATTCATGATGAACACGTTTGTTTGGGAAAGAAATAGAAAAAACGAATCCTTAGAATTGGAGTCGGCTTAAGCCGGCTCCTTAAAAGGGAAAGGAGATAGATAAAAATGAAACGGAAGTTAGTTATTCTTGGAAATGGGATGGTGGGTCATAGATTCGCCGAAAAGATCGCTGAATACGGTGGAACAGAAAAATTTGAAGTAACTATTTTAGGTGAAGAACCTAGAAGAGCTTACGATCGTGTCCATCTTTCAGAATATTTCACAAACAGATCCGCAGATTCTCTTTATCTTTCTCCTTCCGATTGGTATAGAACCAATGGGATCCGCTTATTACTTTCTGAACCTGCAATTTCAGTTGATACCGTTTCTAGAAAGGTAACAACTTCTGCCGGAACTGAATTACCTTTTGATGAATTGGTGATTGCTACCGGTTCTTCCGCTTTTGTCCCGAATTTCGAAGGCGTAGATAAACAAGGAGTCTTCGTTTATCGCACAATTGAAGATCTAGAAAAGATCATGTCTTATGCAAAACAAGTTTCTAAAGTAGCAGTACTCGGTGGCGGTCTATTAGGTTTAGAGGCAGCCAAAGCAGTCTTAGACATGGGGAAAGAAAGCCATGTGGTGGAGTTCGCATCACGTTTGATGCCTAGACAATTGGATGAGGCCGCTTCTTCCGTTCTAAAATCCAAGATTGAATCCTTAGGCGTTCGTATTCATTTAAATAAGGAAACCAAACAAGCATTAGGTGATTCAAGTTTCCAAGGACTGGAATTTGTAGATGGTTCCGTTTTAGATGTGGAGATGTTGATTGTATCCGCAGGCATCCGGCCCAGAGATGAACTGGCAAAAAATTCTGGAATAGAGGTCGGGCAAAGAGGCGGGATCATCGTAGATGACGAGTTAAGAACAAATGTCTATGGAGTTTACGCAATTGGAGAAGTTGCACTTCATAAGGGTATGATCTATGGACTTGTGGCTCCAGGTTATGAAATGGCAGAGATATTAGCTTATAATCTTTGCAGCCCTGGTCAAAAAACGAAATCTTATGCAGGTTCCGATCTTTCTACAAAACTAAAACTGATCGGAGTAGATGTTGCTTCTTTTGGAGATGCTTTAGGTCAAACGGAACATCTTCCTATCGCGTATACAAATCCTCGCACAGGTGTGTATAAAAAATTAGTTCTTTCTCAAGATGGTAAAAAACTGAAAGGGGGGATACTTGTTGGAGATGCAGATGCATATTCCAACCTTCTTACTCTTTACTTAAATAACGTGGAACTTCCTGCAGAGCCTGAATCCTTAATTGTAGGAACTCCATCGGAAGAAGGTTCTGCGTTCGGTTCTCTTCCTGATGATGCGAAGATCTGTTCTTGTAATAACGTTTCTAAAGGTGATCTTTTAGGCGCGATCCGTTCAGGTTCTTGTTCAGATCTAAAAGGTTTAAAAGAATGCACCAAGTCTGGAACCGGTTGTGGCGGTTGTATTCCTCAAATGAATTCGATTTTGAAGGAAGAACTTCGTGCTCAAGGTAAAGTGGTTACTGAACATGTATGCGAACATTTTAAATATTCCAGACAAGAGTTATTCCAGATCGCTAAGGTAAAAGGGATACGAACTTTCGAAGAAATGATCCGTACTCACGGAATGGGGAACGGTTGCGAGGTTTGTAAACCTGCTGTGGCTTCTATCATCGCGAGTATTTACAACGAACCGATCCAGAAGCATAGAGAGATCCAAGATACAAACGATAAGTATCTTGCAAACATCCAAAGAGGTGGAACTTACTCTGTTGTTCCTCGTATTCCTGGTGGAGAGATCACTCCGGATAAATTGATCGTGATCGGTCAGATTGCCAAAAAGTACGATCTGTATTGTAAGATCACCGGTGGTCAGAGGATAGATCTACTCGGTGCAAGAATGGAACAACTTCCTGACATCTGGAAAGATCTAGTGGAAGAAGGTTTCGAAAGCGGACATGCATACGGTAAAGCAATGCGAACCGTTAAAAGTTGTGTGGGTTCTACTTGGTGTAGATATGGAGTGCAAGATAGTACTGCATTTGCAATTCGTATCGAAGAAAGATACAGAGGTATCAGAGCTCCTCATAAATTAAAATCCGCAGTCTCAGGTTGTATCAGAGAATGTGCTGAAGCGAGAGGTAAAGACTTCGGTATCATCGCAACGGAAAAAGGTTGGAACCTTTATGTTGGCGGAAACGGAGGAGTGAATCCTAAACACGCAATCCTTCTCGCCGCTGATCTGGACGAAGAGACCTGCGTTAAGTACATAGACAGATTCATGATGTTCTATATTAGAACTGCTGATAAACTTGTTAGAACTTCCGCATGGTTAGAACAATTAGAAGGTGGCATAGAATATCTGAAAGATGTGATCATCAATGACAGACTTGGTATCAACAAAGCATTAGAAGAAGAAATGGACAATCTTGTTGGGACTTATGTTTGCGAATGGAAAGACGTAGTAGATGATCCTGAAAAACAAAAGAAATATAAACATTTCATAAACAGCGAAGATTCCGATCCTACAGTTCGTTTCATCGAAGAAAGAGGACAAAAACGTCCGGTAGATTGGCCTAAAAAAGAATTGGTTTCGAACTAGGAGATAAAAATGAATACAACCGCAAAAGAACCTGTTTGGATACCCGTTAGTACAGTTAGTGAATTTCCGGATGATGGTGGAGTCTGCGCCAAAGTTTACGGAGAACAAATCGCGATTTTTCATTTCAGTTCCAGAAACGAATGGTTTGCGTGTGAGAACAAATGCCCTCATACTGGAGACATGGTTTTAGCAAGAGGAATGATCGGTGATTCTCAGGGAGAACCTAAGGTCGCTTGTCCTATGCATAAAAAATCTTTCTCTCTCAGGACCGGTGCTTGTATTAGCGGAGATGAATATTCCATAAAAACATATCCGGTTCATATCGAGGACGGAACCGTTTATATCGGGATGGAAAGCCCGGGAACTCAGGGTTAATACCATGAATTCTGCCGCAGGAAAAGTATATCTAGTAGGTGCAGGTCCGGGAAATCCGGACCTTCTCACAGTTCGTGCTGTAAAACTTTTAAGAAAAGCAGATGTAGTTTTATACGATGATCTAGTTTCCGCGGGAGTTTTAAAATATTGTAAAAAGTCTGCAGTCCTAGAATACGTAGGAAAAAGGATCGGGCAACATAGCTGCTTGCAAACCGAGATCAATCATAAATTAGCGGAATATGCTAAACAATACTCTAATATAGTTCGTTTGAAAGGAGGTGATCCTTCTATTTACGGAAGAGCCGGAGAAGAAATAGAACATCTTGCTTCCTTAGGAATTGAATGTGAAATTTTAGCGGGAGTTACAACTGCTTCCGGAGCCGCTTCTAGTTTGGGAATTCCACTCACACATAGAGAATATGCTAGAGAGATCTTATTCTTATCCGGCCATAAGAAGACAGGTAAAAATCCGGAAAGTTTCGAAGATCTGAACTTAGAAGGTAAAACGGTTTTAGTTTATATGGGACTAAACAGTTTGGAAAGTATCCGAGATAATTTGTTAGAATCCGGAAACGCAGGCTCCACTCCTATGGCCTTCATAGAAAACGCAACTCTTCCCAACCAAAGATTGGTTTTAGCAAATCTGGATACTTGTTTGGATAAGGCAGAAGAATTCCAAATCAAAACACCTGCGTTGTTGATCTTCGGGGAAATCGTAAATTTCTACACCGAGCTACAAAGGTTAAAAGAAGAAGGTAAGATCTCCTACTGTTAGGAAAACTACTCGCAGTTTTCCTAAGCAGAATTATATTGATTCCTGCGGATTCCCGCTAAGAGGAAGCATGAACGATATTACCGGAAAGAAAACAACTCTTAGAACTGCCCAAGCAGAAGGTTTTGTATTCTGCAAACCGGAAACCATTATTAGGATCAAAGAAAACACTCTTCCCAAGGGAGATCTCTTCGGAGTGGCAAAGGCTGCTGCTCTTTTAGGCTCTAAAAAAACTTCGGAACTAATCCCTCATTGTCATCCTGTTTCCATCGATTCATTTCAAATAGAATTCGAAGTTCTTTCCGATAAAAATGCTGTCAGAATATTAACCACTGCAAAATCCATTGGAAAAACCGGAATAGAGATGGAAGCTCTCACTGGTGTAAGTGTAGCTTCATTAGTGATTTATGATCTATTAAAACCTATAGATAAAGAATTAGAAATTTCCTCAATTCGCCTTTTGGAGAAGAAGGGTGGAAAAACCGATTCTCAGATCACAAAATTTGCAGCAGGTTCAAAAGCAGGAATCCTGGTTTGTTCCGATTCTACTTTCCAGGGGAAAAGAGAAGATGGTTCCGGAAAAGCTATCTTAAATTTACTAAAAGAACACGATGTAGAAACTGTTAAATCAGAAATCCTTCCTGACGAGCCTGAGCAGATCAGAAATACAATATTAGAATGGTCTAAACTAGGATTGGATCTAATCGTTACCACTGGAGGAACAGGACTCGGGCCAAGGGATAATACTCCGGAAGCGATTAAAGAAATTTTAGAACAAGAAATCCCGGGCATCGCAGAAGCAATGAGATCTTTCGGCCAAGACAGAACTCCTTTTGCAATGTTATCCAGATCCATTGCTGGTAGAATTGGCAAAACATTAATAGTTTCCGTTCCAGGAAGTACGAATGGTGCTACTGAAAGTTTACAGGCAATTCTCCCTGCGGTATTTCATGCTAAAAAAATGATGAGAGGAGAAGGACATTGATCTCCGTCCAAGAGGCACTCGAATTCGTAAAATCTTCCGCGAGTGTATCTTCTTCTGAAAATACAAACCTAGAAAATTCTCTTGGCAAAGTGCTGAGAGAAAAGATCTATGCGGATCGAGATTATCCTCCTTTTCATAGAGCAACCATGGATGGATTTGCTCTTAAGTCAGAAGGTTTTTCAGAAGATCGAATTTATTCTTATACAAGAGAATTACATGCAGGAGAATCTTTCCAATTAGAAAGCGGAGAAGAAGCCATCCGCATAATGACAGGCGCACCTGTCCCAGAAGGTTTCGATCTAGTCATAAAGATAGAAGATTCCGAAGATTTAGGAATTTCTAATGGAAAGAAACAAGTTCGCTTTCGCACAGAAAAATCCAGTTCCTTCTCCAATATAGCGATCCAAGGAGAAGATCTAAAACAAAATCAAGAAATCCTAAATGAAGGAACTTTAATCGGTGCATCTGTTCTTTCTTTGCTTTCTTCCTTGGGAAAATATTCAGTTCAGACTTCTAAACTTCCGAGAGTTAGAGTAATCTCGACCGGAAATGAGATCGTGGGCCCTGGCGAAGCCCCAAAACCTTGGCAAATCAGAGATTCTAATTCTTATTCTATTAGATCTTTATTACAAAAATTTGGTATAGTTCCTTTATCAGTTACCAGAGCCGGAGACGATCCTATTCTTTTAGAAAAAGCAGTGAGGGAAGGTTTGGATTCGGATATTCTCATCCTCTCCGGTGGAGTCTCAATGGGAAATCTAGACTTGGTTCCTAAAATTCTGGAAACCTCTGGAGTGAATGAAATCTTTCACAAAGTAAAGATCAAACCGGGAAAACCGATTTGGTTTGGTAAGAAGAATGAGCAGGCAGTCTTTGGTCTACCGGGGAATCCGTTTAGTGTCCAAGTTTGTTTTCGAATTTTTGTAGAAGCCTATATACGAAAATTTTTAGGACTTTCTTCAGAGAAACCTATCCTTCTGCCGTTTGCAGAAGAAAGAAAAAAGAAAAATAAACTGACCGAGTTCTTCCCGGTTTCTTATGAGACCAAAGTCCAAACCTTTTTATCGGAAAAGAAGTTTAACGGAAGCGGAGATATTCGTGCAGGAATTTTTTCGGACGGACTCGGAGTCCAATTTTCGGAAACGGAAAATCTGAAAGAAGGAGATTTGTTGGAATTCTATCCCTGGACCTAATCCAGATTGACTTAGGGCAGCTCATCGATTGAAATAAACCTAATAAACAATCGATTGTAGGCGGTCTGTATGAGCTCGAAGAAAAAAATCGCTGTAGCTAAGGGAGATGGGATCGGTCCGGAAATCATGGACGCCACTCTTAGGATCTTAGAAGCGGCAGGTGCGAGCATTGAACCGATCTTTATAGATATCGGAGAACAGGTCTACAAAAAAGGTCATAGCGCAGGGATAGAACCTGGAGCTTGGGACATTCTACGAGATACAAAAGTATTTTTTAAAGCTCCGATCACTACTCCTCAAGGAGGCGGTTACAAAAGTTTGAACGTAACCGTTAGGACCACCTTAGGATTATTCGCAAACGTTAGACCTTGTATATCACTTTATCCTTATGTAGATACTAAACATCCAAAGTTAGACGTTGTTATCGTAAGAGAGAATGAAGAAGATCTTTATACCGGGATAGAACACAAACAGACTTCTGACACCGTTCAATGTTTAAAATTAATTTCAAGACCAGGTTCTGAAAAGATTATCCGTTATGCATTCGAATACGCAAAAGCTTATGGCAGAAAAAAAGTAACTGCAATGGTAAAAGACAATATCATGAAACAGTCAGACGGATTGTTCCATGATGTTTTCAAAGAAATTGCGAAAGAATATCCCGATCTAGAAGCAGCAAGTGAGATCATCGATATAGGTGCAGCCCACTTGGCGGAAAGACCTCAAGCTTACGATGTGGTTGTCACCCTAAACTTATACGGAGATATTATTTCGGATATAGTCGCTCAAGTTGCGGGCTCGGTCGGTATGGCAGGATCCGCAAACATCGGAGAAGTTGTCTCCATGTTTGAAGCGATCCACGGTTCTGCTCCGGATATCGCAGGAAAGAATATCGCCAATCCAAGTGGACTGATCAACGCAGCTGTCATGATGCTTGTCCACTTAGGACAACCTGATATCGCGGCAAAGATCCAAAACGCTTGGCTGCTTACTATCGAAGAAGGAATTCATACCGGAGATATTTACAAAGCAGGCGTAAGTCGTATCAAAGTTGGTACGAAAGAATTCGGAGAAGCAGTCATTGGGAACCTTGGCCATCTTCCCGAAAAATTCAAACCTATCTCTTTCGGAAAAGCAAAAGCAATCCATATCCCTGAATACAAAAGAAAAGTTCTACAAAAAGAACTAGTAGGTGTGGATGTGTTCTTAGATTGGGCTCCTGGTACTTCCGAAGAACTTGCAAAAAAATTAAGTGCGGTCTCTGGAGATTTAAAGCTTAGAATGATCACCAATAGAGGAGTAAAAGTTTATCCGAATGGTGCTCCTGAAACCTTTTTAACGGATCATTGGAGATGTAGATTCGTAAATCCGGAAACTCCTGATACTGAATCTGGGGATGGTTTTATAAAGATCCAATCCGAACAGATCGCAAAATTATTACTTAGAATTTCAGAAGCAGGGTTAGACAGTATCCAAACGGATAATCTGTATAAGTTCGAAGGGAAAAGAGCCTTCTCCTTGGGTGGTGGAGAATAATTAAAGTTGGTTTGTAAGGATTTTTTTAAACGAATCCAAAGACACAGGTTTGATTATATAATCTTTTACTAATGGAATTTCTTTAGCTCTTCTTAGATCCGAATCGTCTACGGAAGAGCTTACCATATAAATTTCAGGTTTTTTGCTGAGAGCATTTACAAAGTTTGCATACTCGTCTAAAAACTGCCAGCCATCCATAAAAGGCATATTAATATCTAAAAATATAAAGTCAGGGATGATATCCGGTTCGCTTTGGTGCTCTTTTAAAAAGCTGATCGCACCTTCTCCATCCGGGAACACTTTTAAACTTTCAACCGCTCCGGTCTTCTCGATGGTTCTTTTAGCGATCTCGACAAAGATCGCGTCGTCATCTACGAGTAAAAGTTTCTGTTTTTTAGATAGCGAATTCATTTGCCTTTGAAAGATGAATTATAAACTTCGTGCCCTGTCCGGGAGTACTTTCCACATGGATTTCTCCACCCAAGGATTCGATTTGGTTTTTGGTCATAAACAGACCCAAACCTCTTCCGTCAGTGTTTCGGTGAAATCTTTTGTGTAATTTAAAAATCTGATCCCCATGTTTATTTAAGTCAATTCCTAAACCGTTATCCTGCACTTCCAAAACATGATTTCCGTGAGACCAATATGTCTTAAATCGGATCACTGGATGAGGGGATTCACATCTATATTTCAAAGAATTCGAAAGTAGATTTAAGAATATACTCTCCAGATAAACAGGAGGGTAAACTATAGAAGGAGATTCCGAAAAATCTGCAATGATTTCGGCCTCATATTCCAATATTTGGCCCAAAAACATGGCCTTTACTCTGGAAAACACTGATTCGAATAAGATTTCTTCTGAAACAACCTTTGGACTTTGTCTTATTTTGATCACTTCTACGATTTCGTTTAATGTAGCAAGTAATTGGTCAGAGGTGGTCTTGAGATAGTCCATATACTCGACCCTCTCTTCTTCCGTTTCTGCCTCTTCTAAAAATTTTACGAGTGTGGAGATGTTACCGATCGGAGATCTCATATTATGGGATACAATCTGGTTGAATTCTTCTAGTTGAGAGATCCTTTCTTTTAAATGAGTTCCTACTGACCTAAGCCTTGCATTTTTCTCTCTGAGGATATTTTCTAAGATCCGTTTGCGAGAGATATCTTGGATCTGAGCAACGATGAACATTAGTTCTCCTGAATCCTTTCTAACAGCGACTCCAGTGATAAACACCCAGACTATATGTCCTTTTTTATGGAGGTATCTTTTTGCAAATTGAGCCCCATTTCTTTCTCCCTTGATAATTTTACGAAATGCTTCCGCACCTATAGTAAGATCCTCGGGATGAGTAATATCTTGGAATGATTTGAAAAGAAGTTCGTCAGGTTCGTATCCTATCATTTTAGCAAAGGATTGATTGAGTTCTAAAAAGTGTCCGTTCTTATCCAGTAGAATGATCCCATTTCCGGAACTATGAAATGCTTCCGAGAATTTTTTCTCGCTTAGGCGGATTTCTTCTTCTACCAATTTAGAAAGAGTGATATCTTGCATTGCACCGTATACTCCAACGATCCGTCCGTCCGAATACGCAGGTTTACCTTGTGTGCGGACCCATATCACTCTTCCGGTCTCAGTGACCATTCTATGTTCTACAGAGTAAGTCTCGCCTTTTTGATAGACTCTTAAGTTATTCTCCCTTAACTTTTCCATATCTTCGGAATAAGAATATTTTTGATAAACGATATCTCTATCTATACCTAGAGACGGATCTCTTTCCAGTATTCTATAAATTTCGGAAGACCAATACAAACTTCCTGTTTCAATATTGGATTCCCAGGCTCCCACCTTTGCGAGCTCCGACATGATAGAAGAGAATTTTTTTTCCTGCTGTAAACTCTCCGTTAGTTGCACTTGGTCTGTAACGTCTCTGGAACTAGTATTTAAGTGAGTGACCTTGCCCTCTTTATTTTTAATAGGCTGGGTCAAGGTTTCGAACCAAACATAACCCCCATCCTTTTTCAAAAAACGGTATTGGGTGGCAACTGTAGGCCTTCCTTCTTTTGCAGGATTATGGGAATCCTTTCGAATACGTTCGCTGTCATCAGGATGGATAAAATCGTACGGATTACGGCCTAATAATTCCTCCGGTTTAAAACCGGTAAGAGTTTCAATAATAGGATTTATATAAAGATAGATCCCTTCAGGGTCGTGTAAGCAGATCAGTTCTCGACTGGTTTCTATTAAGATCTGGTACAAATCTTGGTCTTGATCCAATTTGATTTTTTCCTGACCCGATCTTTCTTCCATAAACTGCAAGAACTTGCTCTAATAATTAATACATATAAAGACGACTTAGACGAGTACATTGCGAATAAAAAAGGCCCAAAAATCTTAAAATCTAAGGGATTTATTTCTGCAAAGTAAAGGAAGCTAAGATTTTAAATTTCGCTCGGAACCAATCTTTTATTTTAGAATGAACGATCTGATTTTAGGGATTTGGTTCTGAAGAAGGAACCTTTTTTTCGCGTGGGTTTTATCTCTCTTATAAGAATTGAAAAGAGGAAAAGTGATTTAGAAAAACGTAATTCAATTTTTGAAAGAAGTTTTTCGATCCGAATAAGACCGAAAAACTTCAGGCTTGATTATTCTCCGTCGTCTCCGATAGCTTCGACTGGACAGATCTCCATAGCTTTACGGGCAGCAATCGCTTCTTCCGGACTGGCAGGTTGTTTATGGAAATATACTTTAGACTCGTCGTCGGTATATTTCAAAAGTTGAGGAGCCTCTTCCAAGCAATCATTACAAGGCACACAGCTATTATCAATATAGAACTTTCCCGGAACGTTTTCCGGAACTTTGTCATTCTTATCTGCCATGATTACTAAGGATTATCGAACGTTTGGAACGTCAAGTTGGTTTTCTATATAGAAACGGGTAGGATAGGATTGACAAGTCCAAGAATCAAAGGAAAACACTGCAATGGCAAATTCAGCCCCGCGTTTTTCTCGCAAAACATTCTTGAGACTGGGACTCGCCGGTTCGGGAGCTCTAGTACTTGGGGGATCCATTTGTATCTTAAATAGATCTTCCAGACAACTACCTAAGGCACTGTTCTTTTCTGAATCAGAATTAGAAATCTTAGCTACATTATCGGAAACTATCCTACCTGAAGCTGTAGGAGCTCCAACATATAAAGAAGCAAGAGTATTAGAAAGATTAGATGAAGAATTTTATTTCGTAGATCCATTCTTATCCGACGACTTTAAAACTTTAATAATGGTTTTAGAATATCTGCCATTCTTCTATTGGAAGTTCTCTAGATTCTCCAAATTATCTCTGGAATCCAGAAGAAAGTTCTTATCTGAATTAAATCATTCAGACTCAGATACTGTCCGAGCAGTTTGGGCAAATCTAAGAATGCCTATTTTTCTAATGTACTACGGACATGAGTCCACTTTCAAAACGATTTCGTATGACGGGCCTTTTTTAAATCCTCCGGAAAAGTTAAGCGAGTCCAGGATCTATTATCGCAAATTAGCAGGAGGTTCCGATGTCGGGTAAAATTTACGAATGGAAGAATTTAGGCGAATCCAAAGAGATCCGTACTGAAGTTTTAGTGATCGGAACAGGTTGTGGTGGCGCAACTGTAGCTTACGAACTAGCTAAGGCTGGGAAGAAGGTAACCTTGATCGAAGAAGGAGGTTACTATCACACAGGTTCTTTCGATAATCATGAATTGAATATGGCCGGCAAAGTATCTGCAGAAAGGAATATGGCCACCACCGCGGATGGAACAGTAAACATAGTTTATGGAAAGAATGTGGGCGGCGCCTCCGTTCATTATTGGGCTGATAGTTATAGAACTCCTAAAGACAGATTAGAACTCTGGAAGGAAAAATTCGGAGTGTTAGGTCACGGCCCGGAAGATCTAGAACCTTTTTGGAAAGAGTTAGACGACACACTAAACGTTCATCCTGCCAAAGAAGAAAATTATAATAGAATGAACCAATTGGTTCGAAAGGCTTCCAAAGAATTAGGTTGGGAAGGAAATCCAGTCCCGCAAGCGCGCAAGAACTGTCAAAAGTCCGGACATTGTATGCAAGGTTGTATGTTCGGAGCGAAACAAAGCCAACTAATCACTCATATCCCAATGGCAATGGCTTTAGGCACAGATCTTTACGCGGATACTAAAGCGCTAGAATTGGAACTTGAAGGGGATAAAGTAGTCGGATTAGAAGCTGTTGTAATCGACAGACCTTCTCAAAAAGAATCCGACGTGAAATTACGTTTTAAAGCGGACACCATCGTGGTAGCTGCAGGTGGATTCGGGAGTTCTACCTTTCTTCTTAAAAACGGGCTTAAGAAAAAGTTGCCTGCATTAGGAGAATTTTTAGCTATCAATCCTTCTCCATTTGTTCATGCGCTTTATAAAGAATCAATTATTCAATGGAGAAACATCCCTTCTGCTTACGGAGTAGAAGAGTTTAGACTAGCACGTTATGCGGGAGGCATCTACAGAGAAGGTGGCTATCTGATCATGGCGAACCAATTGCAACCAGGAGCGATTGGTGCCTTAGTTCCAGGATTCGGAGAAGAACATTTCGAGATCATGAAAGAACTTCCTAGACTCGGAGGGACAATAGGTTGGATCGATGATCCAGATTCTGAATTAGGAAGAATAGAAATCAAATCCGGTGGAAAAAGAGAAGTTCAATACAGTTTCGGACCACTTACTAAAGAGATACTCAAAGATTGTATTCGTAAACAAGTCATCCTGAACTTTAAAGCAGGCGCATACAAAGTTGTCCTTCCAGATCTAAAAAGAACCGTATTAACTAAACCGGAAGATATCGCTGTTGTGGATTCTCTTCCATTAACTCCTGCTTCTATGGCAATGGCCGCTCCTCATCCAGCAGGAGGATGTAGAATGGGATTGGACCCTAAAACTTCAGTCGTGGATTGGAAACATAAGGTGCATGGAATTTCGAATTTATATGTGAGCGATTCCAGCGTCTTCCCTACTGCGGTTTCTGTGGATCCAAGCTATACGATCATGGCATTCTCTAAAAGAGCCGCACAATTTATTTCAGAGAAGAAGTCCTAATCTTATGCTCGGAACTTTTGGGTCGAATCTCCTTGACCGGACCGCTCCTTGGAAAAACATCGTAATCGCAACCAAGAACCGGAGAGGTGTCCGAGCGGTTTATGGTACTTGCTTGGAAAGCAAGCGTAGGGTAACACCTACCGGGGGTTCGAATCCCCCCCTCTCCGCCAGTTCTTATTTCCAGTGGATCTAATATGGAACCGCTAGGTAAAACATTTCTTTGGATCGGGGCATTCTTCCTGATTATTGGGGCCATCATTGTTTTCGGTTCCAAACTCCCATTTATCTCTTCTCTAGGAAATTTACCCGGAGACTTCAAGATCGAAAGAGAAAATTTCAGATTCTATTTCCCTTTCGTGACTTCCATTCTGATTAGCATCGGACTTTCCCTTCTTCTGTATCTTTGGAACAGATTTATACATTAAGAAAGTGTATGGATTCGGAAAACACTCCTCGCTTTAGCGATAGATTCGAGTTCGTTCCAGGAGAGAATGATCTATATTCTCTTTTGGAATCTTTTAAAAAATCAGGGCAAGACTGGATCGACCTAACTATTTCTAATCCTACAAAAGTAGGGCTTGTTTATCCGAGAGAAGCGATTTTACATTCTTTCCAAAATCCGCAGAGTATGGAATATGATCCGGATCCTAAAGGAACTCTGATCGCCAGAAAGTCCGTTACAAATTATTATAAAGAAAGAGGGAATACAATCTCGGAAGAAGATCTATTTTTAACTTCTTCTTCCTCCGAGGCATATTCTTATTTAATAAAGTTATTATGTAATCCAGGGGAAGAAGTTCTCATACCTTCTCCAGGATATCCACTCTTCGAATTTTTATCCCTGCTAGATGGAGTCGAATTTAATTCTTATAAATTAAACCAGGACTCATATTGGAAAATTGATTTCGAGGACTTACATTCTAAGATCACGAACAAAACTAAAATCCTGTTCTTAGTCTCTCCGAATAATCCAACCGGGAGTCTTCTTACTTCTGAAGAATTCGAAAAACTGAAAGTCATTTCTAAGAACAAAAAGATAGCTTTGGTTTTAGATGAGGTATTCTCGGATTATCTACATGAAGAAAATCCAGACAAAATCGATTTCTTTCATACTGATATTCCTGTGTTTGTAGTGAATGGGATTTCCAAGATACTTGCGCTTCCCCAGATGAAACTTTCCTGGATCCATGTTGGAGGTACTACTAATTGGAAAAAAGAATGTAAGGAGAGACTAGAGATAATTGCAGATACTTACCTATCTGTAGGAGCTCCAATCCAACTAGCTCTTCCTGAATTATTCCAATGGAGAAATATGATCCAAGGCCAGATACTCAGAAGAATAAGCAGAAATCTTCAGGTTCTCGAAAGTTTTCATTCTTCTCATCCAGGTATCCATTACACTTCTCCTAAAGGAGGATGGTATGCGGTATTGCAGTCTCCATCCTGGTTAAACGATGAAGAATTCTCTTTTAAATTATTAGAAAAAGAAAAAGTACTAGTTCATCCGGGTTCTATGTTCGGGTTCGAAGAAAATTCAGGAAGTATAGTGATTAGTCTGATCTCTGAAACAGAATTATTTCAGTCGGGACTCGAAAGAATTGTAGCTCATTTATAGAATAGCTTTCTGCACAAAACTTTTGTATTGTTTCGGTGTTAGGCCTGTCGCCTTTTTAAACTCCACATTAAAAGAAGTTTTAGAACCGAAACCCACTGCAAATGCAATATTTAGAATATTATCCTCGGTATCGTTCTTTAGAAGAAGTTTCGCTTCTTCAATCCTTTTAGAATTTAAATATGCGGCAAATCCCATCCCAAGCCTAGAATTCAGAAGTTCGGATAATTGGTGAGTGCTCAATCCGATCTTAGAAGCAAGCATCTGGATAGTAACTTCTTCCTCTGCGAATAATTTCTCTGTACTCATCAAATATTCCAATGCATTCAGAGATTCATCCACATCTAAGCCTGAAATCTTAGAACGAGCATATCTGGGCTTATTTATAAAACCGCTTAAAGTTTCAACTAGGCTATTTTTCTCTTCCAGATTCTGAGAATATTTTTGGATAATATTATAAAGAAGGACGAGAAGGTCCGCAGGAAAGAATAGAGGCACAGAATACACAGTAAAAAACCCGTATTCCAGAAATCCCATATAGTAAAAAATACTAATATATCCTAAAGTAAGATACATTCCCCAAGAGACTAAAAATAGGTTTAATTTCCGATTTCCCCTTCCCCTCAAATAGATCCCAGAATTCAATATCAAAGGAATAGAAATAGAATATATGATCTCATTGATCGTGGTCAGATACACGATCTTATCCATAGTAAAAATAAGTGGAAGTGTAAGCCCCAGAACGACGGCAAAGAAGAATAAGATCCGATCCACCCAGGGGAGAAACGTTTCGGTTTCCAAAAACTTTCGAATAAATTGAAATCCGAAAATGCCTCCCAAATTAAAGAAAAAGTAATTCACCTTTTCAGCCCAAAGAGGGGAATCTTCCCAAAAAAGCTCTATCGCATTTCCGTAATTTACGTCGTACGAGGCTCCCATACAAAAAGCATAGCATGTATATAGTAGAAATTCTTTATATTCCGTTGCCCTATAATAGAATAAAGCAACTAGGATTAGCATCCCGTATAAGCAAGCAGAAAGAGAAAATACTCCTGTTTCAAATGCGAGATTGGCTCTGACTCCAGCCTCATCCATGATATCAATTGGAAATGACATAATGGATTCCGATTTGATCCGAACTATAAATTCTTTTTCTTCTCCCGGCTCTCCTTGTAAGAGTAAGGTTGGATAAAGAACATTCTTCACAGGCCAATTACTTTTTGATAATGTATCCCCTACTCTTTGTATGGGAGTTACCCCATTTGGGGTATATAATTCTGCTAGATCATGAGCCTTCCATCTAATTACGAAGTAAAGATTTTCACGAATTTCTTCGCGAAATCGAATTCTGAATTTTAACCAATACGATCTTTTAGAAAAATTGAAATTTAGAGCGTTTGATCTAGTTTTTTTCCAACCATCGTTATGATTCGATGGAGGAGGAATATTTTCGGTATCTGTTTTTTCCCAAAGATAAAGTTCGGGCGTAATGTTTTTATTATGTTCGTTTGTTTTTAGAGTGAACGGAAGTTCTTTAGCGAAGATGGATCCGAAACTCGAAATTAGAACGAGAAGAAAAAACGAAATTCGGATCATGTGTTAAAAAACATTTTTTGTAATTCATTACGGTGCAAACAAAAAACGTTCATGTATATAATTCCGAACGATTTTCGATTCTATTTAGTATATTATCGAATTGTTACTCTCCAGAATGAGTTATTACTTAACTCATAAACGTTAACTGGAGTTTACCACCAACGCCAATATGGCGTTTTCTATTCGCCTTGCCTCGGACGAGTTTAATCCGCTTGTCCGAATAATTTTCGGGCCCGCTTTTGCGGGCCTTTTTTTATCTATTTCTAAAAATTCTTCCGAAATCCAGTCACACTGAATCTACAAATTCGATCCTATTATGCGAAATCAAAAAAGGATACCTATATGCATCCAAACGAAACAAAAATCAGAGACTTTTATAAAAGTTTTCATTCTAGAGACTCAGCAAGTATTGCAGACTTCTATTCACAAGAAGTTGAATTTTCAGATCCAGTATTTCCTAAATTAAAAGGTGGAGCAGTTCCTGGAATGTGGTCCATGCTCTTAGAAAGAATGGATCCGAATGCAACAATAGAATTGGTAGAAGCAAACGCTAGCGCCGAAACCGGAACTGCATACTGGGTGGCAACTTATCTGTTTTCAAAAACAGGAAGAAAGGTCCAGAACCATATCAGATCCGAATTCCAATTTAAAAACGGAAAAGTGGTTAAACAAAAGGATAGATTTCCTCTCTGGAAATGGACCAGAATGGCTTTAGGCGCTCCTGGAGTTCTTTTGGGATGGTCACCTTTAGTCCAAGGAAAGGTAAGATCGGAAGCCGCCAGAAATTTGGAACATTATCTTAGGAAAAAAGGGATCAAAGCATAGAATGGAAAAATCCGTAACCATACAAGACGAGTTTACGGATACGATCCGAATCGCCCTAGAAGGAAGACCTAGGGCGATGGAAGACCTTTTGGAAAAGATACAAGACTATATCTTTAATCTTTCCTTAAGGATGTTATGGGATCCCCAAGAAGCAGAAGATGCAACCCAAGAGATCTTATTCAAAATTTCTAATAAACTTTCAGGATTTAGGTTCGAGAGCAAGTTTACTACTTGGGTATATTCTATTGCAAGCAACCATCTTCTAACTATCAAAAGACCAAAGAATATAGTATATTTGAGTAGAATACGCCAAGAATATTTATCTAAGGCGAACTCGATCTCTCTGGAAGATCAGATAGAAGATAAAATTTTAGAAGAAGAGATCAGATTCGGTTGTGTACATGCGGTTTTATTAAAATTAAACTCGGCAGATAGGATAGTATTCGTTCTATCTTCAGTTTATGGTATGAGTAGCGAAGAAGGAGCCGAAATTTTGAGTATCAGTTCCGAAAACTTCCGCCAAAAACTTTCTAGATCCAAAAAGAAACTGTCCGAGTTTTTATCCAAAGAATGCGGAATGTGGATCGATAATAATAAAGCTTGCCCTTGTATAGGATTGTCAGGACATCTTTTAAATCGGAACAGGGATAATGTTTCCTTTTTTACGGAACTAAAAAAGTTAAAAAGAAAAAACCCTAATTTAGAAGATTCTAAAGTATTAGAACATTTAAAAGAGCTGGATCGACTTGCTTGGATCTATAAAAGCCAAGGGATTTACGAAACTCCCAAGGAGATTTTAGAAAAGCTGGGACCTTCTTCTTAACATTTTTAAATTGCTAAAAAGATTATTGAGTTTCAGTCCAATCCTTCGGTTTTGTTAAGCCTAATCGTACAAAGTCTCTTAAAAAACCTCTGTATCTAGTCAAAACTTCGCTCTTATTATGCTCGGCCGGCCTAAATATCCCTTTTTTAGAAAATAGTTTCATAGGTTCTTCTTTAATATCCGACCAAGTTCCCACTTCTAATGTTAAAGGAAGAAATTTGGAACTCCAACTCCCTTGTTCTGAATACAAATCTTGGTAATGATCATAAAACTTATCCCAAAGATCTCCATGAGTTGTGTAACTTGCACTTTGAGGACCATAAGCAAAATTGATATGTCCGCAATGATCTTTGAAATGAGAAGCAATCTTTTCGTATAAAGCAGTATCAGTACAAGGCCTATGAGTATAAGCATAAGGCCACCAAACATTGTCCACTGTTCCGAAACCCGAATGTAGATCTAAAACAGGCAGGATAGAATCCTGAACATGAAAGAATTTTTCGAAAACAGTTCTGGAAAGAGTTCTGGATTCAGGTTCTAATCCATGTCCTCTAAAATATGGAAGTTTATTAGAGAACTTTTGGCCCCCAAAAAACGGAAGAGGTTTCTCCGCATCTATTCCGGAGTTTCTCATTAGATCCACTCCACCTGGATTCGATCTTGTCTTTGCAGCTACTCCACCAGGATTTACGATAGGAATAACAACTAATCCTAATTTACCTTTTTTTAATTCAGGAAGAAAGCCTGTGGATTTGGGACTAATAATATATTCCAAAAAATCGATTAGGATCTGGATACCTATGGTTTCCAATCCATGGACACCTGCTGTGATCCCAACAGGATGTTTTTCCAAACCTTCTTTGGTCCCTATCTCCAAACTATAGATAGGAAAACGAAAACCTTCGTCGGTCCTTCTGGAAAAACCTGCTTGGTTGATTTTTACGAGTTTGCCACCCAGTTTTGCGATCCTGAGCAATCTTTTCTCGTATCGATTCAGTCTTTTGATACCTCTGAGCAAGGTTTGCCTCCGAAATTTCAGATCGTATCTTTAGTCCACGGATGGGTTTATAACCCGGGTCTTTTATAGACCTTTATATTTTTTAATCTTTAGAGTTTTGCAGAGTTTGTAACCATTTACAATCTTCGGAAAGTTCAGAAACTCCTTTTTTGATCAACGAGCAATCTGCTTCTGTTGCTGCTTTCAGACAGGAAATAGTCCTATTAATAACTAATTTAGGTTCTTGTGCAGCCAATATATATACTTTGGATTCTTTAAATTTTTCTAAACAAAAATCCTTTCTTAACCTTTTTTCCAGAATTGCTTCGGAGTCGGGATTTAAGGTCTTCATGTCACCATCTGCACATTGTCTGACCTTCTCACAATACTTGGAAACCCATGCAAATCCGTTGGAATTTTCCACTCCATTCTGATCCGTTTTCCATACAATTTCCAAAGCGGCTGGAGGTTTTTTCTTCTTGGAACAACCGAACGAAAAGACTGCTCCCAATAATACAAGGACCAATCCTAAAGGAATTACAGTTTTATTTATTTTATAGATCATTCCTTATTCTTCCTTACCTCGTTTACGAATGATGATTTCTATTCTTTCTTGGGAGGCTTTCACTTCAGGGCTGGGACCTTCTTCCGGTCCTAATTTTCTAAATCCGTGATATGCTTGGACTGAAAGTCTTTCTCTAGAGATCCCGTATTTTTCCGCTAATGTTTCCGCGATCAAACCTGCACGATGTGCATTATACTCCCAGATATTTCTGAAACCCTGACCTGCTTGTTCTGCATAAGGGACTTGGACTCTCAAAGTGATGTCCACATCCATACCTTGTGCGACCTCTGCTACTTTTTTGAAAGTGAAGTCGGTGTCCTCATCAGGATGAAAGTCGCCTTCGCCTAAGGATGGTGCGAATACTTGGATCCGGATCTCTTCCGTTTCGTTAATGCCAATAAATAATTTCGTTTTCTCTTTCAGCTTTTTTAATGCATAGGAGATCCTTTCCCAGAAGCGAAACATTTGGGTTCTTGGTTGTAATAAAGGATCCTCTTCTAATGTGATATTGGATCCTTCAAAAAAAGATTCTCCTAAACCGAATCCGCCTCTGACCAAGTCAGCAACTTGTTTTAATTTGTTTTGGTCTACTTGGGAAATAGAATATAAAATAATAAAAAGTCCAAGAAGAAGTGTGATCATATCCGCATACGTCAAAAGCCACCTGTCCCGGTTCTCATCTCCGGCCTCGACAGGCTTTCTGTATCTGGAAAAACGTGATCTTCCGTTCAAGTGGACGGCTCCTTGGGTTGCTTTCCATTTAAGAAGGCAGACTCTAGATATTCCGACTCTCTTCTCTCTACTTGCTCAATAAAAGAAACAAAAATTTCAGGAGACACAGGTAAAACTGCGTTATATGCTTTCTCCACTGAATCGAATAGGAGAGAAACTCCTAAGAGACCTGCCATAAATCTAGCGGGCCTTATCAGATAGGCTGAGATAGGTTTATGAGCTAATTCATAGAAAGTTCTAAGATTATGAAGAACGATCTCTAACTGTTTCTCTCTTTCTTCTTTATGGCCGTACGCTTTATATAGATCGTCGTACTCTTCTCTAGAAAGTTTTTTGCCGTCCCAATCTCTTTGGATAAGCAACTGAGCCATTTCAGAATCTAAATGATCTGTTAGATTGTTTAACTCGATCAGAGTTTCTAGATTTGCCCTGGTGGTCTCTTTCATCATACCTTTTACTTTTTGATATGTATCTAAGGCAAGATGCATCCATGCTTCTTTGCCATCCAGGTTATAGATAGTTTCGAAAAAATACTCCACCATAGAGATTGTTTCTTCTAAATGAAAATAATCCGAATAAAATTTACGGAATCTTTCCACCTGAGCTCGAACGACCTCTACCTTGGCATGTTTAAGTTTATGTTCTTCGAAACTACTCACAATATTATCCGGTTATTATTTGGACTTTCCCCTAGATACCAAAGGTAGAGGATAACTTTTGAATCCTTGCTGGTCTATCTCCGTTTTCACCGAGCTATAATCAGTCGGAAGATTGATTGTGTCTCTATAAGACTTTGAACTAGAGCGAATCAGTAGATTCGGAACACCATTTTCTGCCGGAGTGTATTTGAAACGAACTCCGTACTTATGATTTCTTGCCCAACCTTCTTTCGTAATTTCTAATAAAGGTAATTTGGAATTGATATATTTTTTCTCAAACGAATATACAGAAGATCCAGGAGAATAATATCTTAATCCTTCCTTACCTGAATCTATTTCCACTTTTCCACCTTGAGGAAACGAAATAGAGATATAAGTAGTTCCCGAATAAGATCCTCTATTCTTAAACCAGATCACCACTTCAGATGTTACATCCTTTTTCCAGTCGGCAGGAGCTTCTATACTTAATAATCCTGGAGCAGCTACACTTGGAACATCCGGAACCAATTCCCATCCATTAAAGTTAAAATTCTGAGCGTAAGTACGATTATTCGGAAAAATAGTAAGATTCTTTTCTTCTTTATTATAAGAGAAATCGATACGTTTTGATTTTGCTAAAAACTGATGGTCTTTTAAAGAAGCAAGCCCGTCTAAAATTTTTTCTCCCTTACGGATCACATACGGAACAGAAAAAAGACCTAAAGGAGGTTCTTCACTTAAAACTTCTAAAAAGAGAGAATTAAAAGAATCTCCCGGCAGTTCTTCCATTAAAATTCTCTTAACTACATAGCCGGATTCTTTTGCATTCTCATCTTCTCCCGCCTTCCATGCGGAAGCTTTAGGATCGTGAACGAAAGGACCGATGTTTAGGAGATTAAAACCAATCTTGGATTTGAGAGCCCATTCTCCGTTTTCTTTTTTGAAAACCGCAAGGATCTCTTCGGTTCCGTTACGGACCAAAGAAAAAACTTCTAGATCAGGATCCTCGTCCAGGTTGCCCAATTTTTTGAGGACCACATCAGGGCTTTTTTCCTCGGACTCCGGAATGGTTAAGGAAATGATCTTGGAATCGGACGGCGTTTTTGAATTACAAGCGATGAGAAGAATGAATACTGAAAAAAGGATCAGCACTCGGAAAAAAGAAACAAAACGAAACATATTCTGAACTACAGCTTCTTTCCAAGAAAAGCATATGTCTATCGATTTCCTAGGCCCTAACTAGCTTCCATACCGAACACATTTTTTACGATCCTAGCATTTGTAGTACCATCGTATTCGTCCGAATAAGCTCCTAAGGCCTCTGCAAACTCAGTTGATAATCCCGCCTTGGTCCTAAGCTCAGGAAAATACAAAAACCCCTTTGCTCTTCTAGGAGTGAATGGATGAGTCAGATATTCCAGATACTTCTCCCATTGTTGTTCTTGTGAAACCCCGTCTGAGAATACTACCTTGACTCCCCTTTTAACATGTCTGATCTCATCATCATGAACGATCTGCATGATATCGGCTCGTTTTTGGTCCCCGAATTTTTCGAATGCCTTTTGATAGATCATAGAAAAATCCAAATTGGCTCCTTCAAAAGTTAAGGCCATGACTGCAAAAAACTTTTGCAACGTTTGCATGTTAGGTGTTTGTTTCCAGAAAATATAATTGAGAGGGCGATCTCCCAGATCCATTCCCCATTCTCGGATCGAATTCAAATAAAGTTTGAGATGTTTTTGTTCTTCCAAAATTGTCTTGTATAGACTTTTGCGAACGGAAGAAGGAGCATTCTGAAATTTTAATATGGCCCAGGCAAATATCTCAACGGCCATGAGTTCATGATTTGCAAAATGATGAAGAGAAAGTATTCTATTCTCCTCGGAATTCAAATGTTCAACCCGAGGCATTTTTGATTTTTTATCTGAGAAAATTATTTTAGAAGATCTTTCTGGTCTGTCCTTAGGAACAAATTCAGGCCAAATAATATCTTCCGGCATTTTTTCCGGAGAATATAATTTATCTTCTAAATTGGGAGAACTTAAAAGAAATTGAGCGTATTCGTTTAAAGTCAAGGTCAGTGTTTTTTAGAATCGAATGCTAATTCGATAATGGACCCGCGGATACTGGAATCAGTAGGGTCTGAGGAAATTCTTCCTTCTTTACAATGATACATGATCTTCACTGAGTCCATTAAGGATTGCATAATGAGCAAACCTTTACCTAAGTTCCTATGTTGGGTAAGCTTTCCTCTATTAGGAAGCACCTCACATTTTCCTTCTTGGTAGGTTTTTACTTTTTTTAAGAACTCTTGGAGAGAAGAAGGTTTAGCTTCCGTTACTTGCTCTTCTATCTTTTCTTTTTTGAGACCGGAACCGTAGTCCACAATCCATAAAGTAAATTTAGAATTATCCACGATCCATCTGCAGATGATCGTTTCTTCGGAACTAGAATTATAATTTGCGGAGATTGAATTTGTGAGAGCCTCGTCTGCGGCGAGTTCAATCTGCTGAATGTCTTTGGAGATAAAAGTATTCTCTTCTAAGGATTGACGAAGTGCTCTTCTGAACTCCCGAATGCTAGCTAAGTCAGGAGGCAGGAACATAACGTACGAACCCGAATGATGCCTAACCAAAAGTGAATCGGCCGTATCCCTCATTTCTTGTCTGAGAAGTCCTCTTGTATATTAATACAGACCGAAAGGGGGGTTTTGCAACAAAAATCCCCCGAAAAAATCCTAAGGTAAAGAAATTCCTACTTGTACCGAGATTTTCTCTATTCGTTTGAGTAGCTTTTCCTTCCCTAAGAGGGGAAATAGGATAGGTAACTCCAGTCCGTGAGCTTTTCCTGTAGCGGAGACTCGGATCGGCATAAATAGGGTCTTTCCCTTCTGGCCGGTCTGCTCTCCCGCTTGGGTCATTAAAGCCTTATAATCCTCATCGGTTTTAGGATCCGACTTTTTTAGTAATTCGTAAAATGTAGTGACCACTTTGGGAGAAAATTCTTGGGAAAGAATTTCTTTCGCTTCTCCATCCTCCACTTTTAGGTCAGATACGAAAAATTCTGCGATATAGTCAGGTGCCTGGCGTAAATTGTCCAAATATACTCGAACGCTATCTACTAGAGAATGTAACTCCATGTTTTTTGGATCTCTATATTCTGCCGGAATATCCGTTCTGTTTTCCAAGAATGGAGCCAAACTATCCGCCACCTTTTGGATAGGAAGTTCTCTAATATATTTATTAGAAAGCCAATTCAATTTGGACTTAGGGTTCATCGCTTCTGCGATCTGATCCAAACTGGAGAAGTTAGTCGCAACTTCTTCGTCCCCACCTTTCGGCTTTTTAAATACGTCAAAGGTAGAAGGTGATTTGGAGCAACGATGCACATCGAATGTTTTAGGAAGAATATCTCCAGGAAGATATTCCTGACCGTCAGGAGAGGTCCAGCCTAAGAGAGCCATATAGTTCAAGAATGTCTCAGGCAGATAACCTAAATCACGAAATGCTAATATAGAAGTTGCTCCTGCACGTTTGGACAATTTTTTACCGTCCATTCCTACGATCTCGGAAGCGTGAGCAAACTCAGGAACTGGAAATCCCAATGCCTCATAGATCAGGATCTGACGAGGTGTATTGGAAAGATGTCCCACCCCGCGGATCACATGAGAAATTTTCATGAGCCCATCGTCCACAACCACAGCATAATTATAAGAAGGGAAGCCGTCCGATTTTACGATGATGAAGTCACCGATCAGTTTTGTTTCGAACTTCACTTTTCCTTGGATGATATCATCAAAGATCAGGGTTTTAGAAGGAGTTTTGAAACGAACAGAATAAGGAGTTCCTGCTTTCAGTTTTTCCTGAACTTCTGATTCGCTCATGTTTGCATGAAGTCCATCATAAACGTATGGAACTCCCATTGCCTCGGCCTGTTTTTTCTTTGCCTCTAATTCTTCTTGGGTGCAGAAGCAGCGGTAGGCTTTTCCTTCGGAGATCAACTTTTCAGTATATTCTTTATAGATAGAGATCCTTTCGGATTGTACGTAAGGACCGTAAGGACCTCCCACATGAGGACCTTCATCCCATTCTATCCCTAACCATTTTAAGGATTCAAGGATGGTTTTAAAAGACTCTTCGGTGGATCTGGCTTGATCCGTATCTTCTACCCTTAATAAAAATTTTCCGCCTTGGGCTTTGGCGTATAAGTAATTGAATAAAGCGGTTCTAGCTCCGCCCACATGAAGGAAACCGGTAGGTGACGGTGCGAACCTGGTTCTAACTTCCTTATTTTCTGGCATTGTCGTAATCTTTTAAGAGGATGATTGGATAGTTCTTCAAATCGGCCGAGGCAGTAAACGGAATATTATTCGCAGCATCATAAAAATGCATAGATACGAATTCTTCCTTTCTCTTCTGTTTCCATTGGGATACGTTCTTAGAAGATAATAGATCTTCAGGAAGAATTCCCCAGGCCCAACGATATTCACCCTCTTCTCTGAAAGTCCAAACTGGAAGTCTACCTTCTATCAAATTTACGTACTGAAAGATTTGGTTCTTATAATCGTAGTCTGCATAAGGAAAACTTCTGCCACCTGGGCTTGTATAATCAGTGCTTAAACTGGTACGACTATTACGAACATTCTCCCAATTCAATTCTACATTCTTACCTAGGTTCCTATATTCTTTGGCAACCCATACGATCCCATTTTGGGAAAAATTATACAGAATTCCCCAATCGGAAACATTGAGTTGTTTAGGAGAAGATACTTGTGTCCCGGATTTGAAACCTTCTCCTTCCCAACTCCAAGAAAGAACACCTTGTGGATGAAAGGAAACTTGTTTTGGGTGAGAAGATTCTCCATCTTCTAATCTAGCAGAGCCGGAGAATAAGGAAGCTTTAAAACTTAATTTTGGAAAAACGATCCCTTTAGGAAGAGAAGTATGGAAATCTTCTTTAGTTTCCCAAAGATCAACTTCTCCAGTCCAAATTTTTTCCTTAGAAGAAAGAGTCTGTAATACTAAATATCTTAGATGACCAGGTTGGTTCCGGAAAGATTCAGAACTTGCCGGGATTGAACTGATATTCGAATAGATACGAATACTTGGAAGATCGGAAACTAAAGGTTTTTCTTCAGTCCATTCCGTCAAAAGAGAACAGGACATTAGAAAAAACAAATAGGTCAAACCTAACCAAAAGAATGTTGCTGTGAGATAAGATCGAGACTTCGGTTCCAAAAAAATACAGCCGGAAAAAGAGGATTTCTTGAAAAACTTTCCGTTTTCGTCCGAATCTTCAAGGAAAAACCGGGAAATTTTCTTTCCTTATCGGTGTTTCCCAACGAGAAAGTAAGAATTACTGCAACTTGAGTCGATTTCTTCCTAAAAAGTATGTACGAATTCGGGTAGTACGTTAAAAGGTTGACAGTAAAACCGTCCTAAAATCCTTTGGCAATAAAAGTCCCATGAAAGATTCCAATAAATCAGGCAAAGAAAACTTCCCAAAAATACCATTTGAGGACCAAGTTAACGACGATCAGAGAAAATACTCTCGATATGTCTGCGATTCCCGGGCAATTCCTCACGAAATCGATGGTTTAAAGCCCGTCCAGAGAAGAATTCTTTGGGCAATGTGGAATTCGGATGCTCGTAACCGATACACTAAGACTGTAAAAGTAGCGGGTCTCGCGATGGGATATCACCCACATGGAGATAGATCCATCCAAGATGCTCTTTCTCAGATGGCTCAGGACTTTACATTCGCAAATAATCATCCATTAGTTGCGGGAGAAGGTACTTTCGGAGACGTATTGGATCCGAGCGCAATCGCTTCTCCTCGATACACCGAGGTAAAACTTTCCGACTTCGTAAAAGACCTGGGATTTTTCGAAAGTTTACCTGATATAGATTACGTTAAAAATTACGACGAAACAGAAGACGAACCAATCCACTTCGTAGGAAAAGTTCCAATCGTTCTATTGAACAATATTATGGGAATTGCAACTGGTTTCCGTTGTTTTATCCCAGGCCATAAACTTTCTGAGATCATCAATTCGCAGATCAATTATCTCAAAACTAAAAAGCCTCTTCCTTTAAAACCTTGGTACAAGGATTATAAAGGCGAAGTGAAAATGGCTAAGACCGAAGCGGGCAATATCACAATGACCACTACCTTCGGTTTTACCTGGGAAGGAGATACTCTCTATCTTACAGATGCTCCAATGAACTGGAATAGAGAGAAGGTAATCAATCTTCTGGATGATATTCTGGAAAGAAAAGATTCCTGGTTGAAAGACTATGTGGATCATTCCAGCCAAACATTCCGTATAGAACTGAATTATAAGAAGGGTGAAAAACCTAGCGCGAAAGAGATCTCAGCGGTAATCTCCAAAGAAGATACCCAAACTCTTGCGAATAACGTGATCACTTACGATGGTCGTCTGAAAAACTTCGGACCTGAAGAGATCATCAAACGTTTCTGCGATTTCAGAAAGACCCACTTGATCCGCAGATTCAAACGTCTCGCAGGTTTGGAAGAAGAGAAAATCGCAAGAAACTCCGAATTGATCCGTTTCATAAAAGAAAAATGGAACGAAAAAGTAATCGGTATCAAATCCAAAAAGGATTTCGAGGATAAACTCCAAAAAGCAAAATTCGTATACTATGAATGGTTAGCTTCTATTCCAATCTACAGAATGACTTTGGAAGAAGTTCGCAAATGTGAAGAAGCCATTGTTGAAGCAAAAACCGCCCTTTCCAGATACCAAGGGCTTGTGAAAGAAGATAAAAAATTAACAGAATTCATGCTCGGAGAATTATCCGAACTGAAGGATAAATGGGACAAGGAATGAGTACTGCTAAAACCAAAACCGAAAAGAAGCCCGCGACCGGAGGGGAACGGAACTTCAAAAAACTCTCCAACGTAGAACACGTAAGGATGAGGACCGGAATGTGGTTAGGGCAAAACTCTGCTTCCACATTCGAGCAGCACTTTTTCCGTAAGAACAGCGGCAATTTATACGAGATCGTACACGAGGAATTGGAAGATGTTCCTGCCAAATTAAAATGTTTGGACGAAGCTTGTATGAACGCGGTGGACGAATACCGCAAGAACCAAAAGGACAAGGCTATCCCTGAAAAAGATAAGATGTCCAAACTTATCATCCAACTTTCTTCCGACAAGAAGACTGTAACGGTTGCTGACAATGGAAGAGGGATCCCGGCAAAAAATGCGGAAGGTGTATATCTGCATTTGATGTATGGAGAGAATTTCGACGATCACGTGAAACAAGATCACGTAGCCGGTCAAAATGGTGTGGGTATTTCTTTGGTAAGAATGGTTTCTTCTTACTTTAAAGTAAAAACCACTAACGACGGAAGTACTTTCAAAAAACTATTCACTATTCACGAAGACGCAAAAAAGCAGATCCGTTCTTATAAACTTTCTAAAGAAGATACTGAAAGAGCTTTTTTATATTTTGATGAGCATGGAAAATTCGATGATTGTCCTCTTCTCACAAAAGATCAGATCGAAAAATTAGTTCCGATCAGCAAAAAAACAAATATGATCGAAGCGATCGAAAAAGCTTCTAAAGAAGATCACGGAACTGCCGTCGAATTTGAGCTGAATCCAAAATATTTTAATAACTTAGATACTTCCTTCAATGTAGATCTAATGAAACAGTATCTGCAGGACATAGCAATGACCAATCCTGGATTGGAAGTTCAGTTTGTTCATAAAGGAAAGAAGGAAAAGTATAAGTTCAAAAAAGGTTTGGATGAGATATTCTCCCATTCAGATCTGACTTACTACAAAATGGATTACAATGCACCTGCTGCCGGATCCCAATTACATCTAGAAGCATACTTGGTAATCGGTCAGAATAAAAACCTAACTTGGGTGAACTCAATCTTTGCTCCTCAAGGCGGTTCGGCAATCGAGTATCTGGAAAACAGACTTTGCGACGAAGTCCGTAAAAAAAGCCAGATCGTTTCCTTAGAGAAAAAACTCAAAACAAGCTGTACTCGTAACGACGTAAGAAACTGCTTTCACATGTACGTGAACATGAGACTTTTGAATCCACGTTTTAAATCTCAGGACAAGTCTTATTTGATCAATGACTTGAACGAAGATATCCGTAACGCAGTAGACAAACATTTAGATAAGTTCATTAAAAAAACCGGATTATTGGAAGAAGTTAAACTCCAAATGGAGAAAAGGACTCAGCTAAAAGCTTTTGAAGACGCACAACGCGGACTTAAAAAAGCAAGTAAGATGAACATTCCTAAACTCATGCCTCCGACTGGAAAACCGAATGATCCGGGTAGAGTATTATTTGTCGCAGAGGGAGACTCAGCAATCGCCGGTCTTCGTCCTGCAAGAAATCCAAAACTTCATGGTTTATTTCCTTTAAGAGGAAAACCTATGAACTGTAAGGGTGTGTCTCTTGCAAAAGCAATCGCTAACGAAGAGTTGAAGAACATCGTAGCAATTCTAGGACTCCCGTTAGATCAGAAAGTAAAATCGATAGAAGAACTGAATTACGATAAAGTAAGTATCATCACAGATGCGGATTTTGACGGATATGCAATTCGTTCTCTAATGCTTTCTTTCTTCTACGAATACTGGCCTGAACTTTTTGACTTAGGACTCATTCATATATCTAGCGCTCCTCTTTACGAGGTGGATATTAAAGGTGTAGATTCCAAAAAGACTGAGACTATATTCTGCATCGATGATAAAGATTATGATGCTCTAGTCAAACGAGTCGAAAAATCCGGCGGTCAGATCGTCCGCAAAAAACGGAATAAAGGACTCGGAGAAACCGGAAAAGAAGCAATGAAGTTTGCAGTAGATGAGTGTATGACCAAGATCACTATTGGAAATAAGAAGGAAGCTTCTAAGATCCAGAACCTTTGGTTCCACAAAGACTTTGCAGAAGCAAGAAGGGACGCGATCTCCGAATATGCAATGAGTGTGATTGAAGACTAATTCAGTCCTTTCTATAGTTTCGAAAAGAAAGGCCCGGAATTTCCGGGCCTTTTTTTATTTTAACAGATTAAGCATAAATCTATTTTTTATTTCCACGATAGAAAACAGATTTAAATCGCAAGAACCGGGTCGCCTCTTCTTCACTCCCAAGCTATATTCCCTTCTTAGGAGAAATAGAATGCAAACGAAAGGAAACATACTCCTCATCCACGGAATGTGGTGTAGAGGAAAACATTTATCGCAAGTGCAAGAAATTCTAGAAAGAGAAGGTTATAATTGCGAATCCGTAGATTTGCCTCAGCATGAACCGGGAGCGGATTTGCGAAAACTTTCCAAATTAGGAATTTCCGATTATATAGATTTTTTAGAAAATACTTTAAATCGATTGGGTTGGAAAGAACCCATCTTATTAGGTCATTCTTTAGGAGGATTGTTAGCGCAACTACTGGCAACTCGAATCAAAACAAAAGCATTGATATTAATTACTCCAGTACAACCCATACAAATTAGCGGGCTTTCCTGGACTGGCTTAAAGACAATTTGGGAAATTTTAATAGAGCCTTTCTTTTGGAGAAAGACGAATCTCTTAAGCAAAAACAAATTTGCATACGGAATTTATAATAGTTTAAATGAATCGGAACAAAACGAGCTCTATCCTACGTATATTCCTGAATCCGGTAAAATTGCATTCCAAACTTTTTTGCCGTTCCTTGTTTATTCACAACCCACTCGAGTAAACTTTGAGAAGGTCCAATGTCCAGTGTTTGTAGCAGCGACTGGAAAAGATAGAGTCACTCCTCCTCGGATCGGTAGAAAAATTGCCTCGAAATACGCCGATTCTATAATGAAACTATATCCGAAACTTTCACATTGGGCGATTACGGAGAACGGAATCGAAAAAATTTTACTAGATGCGACCGGTTGGATCGAACATAAACCAAAACGAAAATCGTAGAAACTATTATAAACTTCAGATGGGTTTTTTAAACCAGATTCACTGCCTTGATCGCGGAGCTTAATGCGGCTTCTACTGTTCCGGTGATTTCTCCGGTATGTTCTCCTGCGAAGAAGATACGATCAAATGGTTTTCGTAGAATGATCTCTGATCCAAAACTTCCTGGTGGGAATTCTGCAATTCCATTCGGAACGTAATCCTTTTTAGTTTCCGTAAAATAGAATCTTTGGATCTGCAGATCTTTTTTCAAACCCAAACGATCTAGAGTAAGACGGATATATTCTACCTTTTGATCTTGGTTAGCAGAATCGAATACGGAAAATCTGTCTCCGTTCGCGATCACTCCTAAAACCTTATCTGAAGTATCAGACTTAGTACCTGCATCATATAAGAATTGAGCTGCTGCATCAGAATGAACTGCAAAAGGAGAAGATTCCCAAGGAGATTCTTTTAATACTAAAAATAATTTATAAATTTGAGAATAACGAACTCTTAATGCGGCGAGAAGTTTCTCTTTATCAAGACCCGGATTCCATTTTACATTAGAGATTTGGTTTGCAGGTAAAGTGCAAATACAAGTAGAACCGTTAAATTTTCTACCGGAAGCAGTAGTAACAGTAACTCCAGTAGAATCCTGGTCCACAGATAATACTGGATCAGAAAAAACAAATTCAGTGTTTTCTATATTCATCACCAAAGTTTTGGCGATATTCTCCATTCCACCTTCTATCTTACTATTCCTTTGAGGAAATTGTGCAAGATCGCTCAATACCTTCTCCGCTGACAGAACACGGATACTATCTCCGTAATGAAGAGAAAGTTTATGGCCAAGTAAAGTTAGATCTTCTGGACTAACTCCTTGATAGACTAGATAATTATAAATGCTGATTCGATCTAATGCTTGCTGCTGCGCAGTATCTAATTTAGAATTTTGTGATACTAGTTTGCTTAAGATCTCTTGAGATTTAGGAGAAAGTTCCCAGGCACCTGCTTTTTTATAAGTTCCTAAAAATAGATCCGGAACCAAAGGAGAAGATTGCAATTTTAATCCAAGTTCTCTAACTAGACTGCGAACAGTTTTATCTTCGGAAGAAACCCATTCTGCTCCCAAGTCTACAACATGACCGGAAGGATCTTGAATAGATCTTACTCTTCCTCCCACTCGGTCCGTAGCTTCTATCAGAGTTACTTTACTTCCTGTCTTTCCTAATATATATGCTGAATAAAGTCCTGAAAGTCCGCCGCCAAGTACGATTACTTTTTTTCCAGAGTTTGTATTCTGAGCGGATAAATTTCCCTTACGACTTCCCAACAAAGCTGCGGCAGTTAAAATTCCGGCTTTCAGAAAAGTGGATCGGGTAATTTTCATCGGATTCCTCTTTGGAAGTTTTATTAAAACTCTCTCTTATATTTTCGGTCTATGAAAGATCTTTCCCGAATTTTTTGCGGAGTAGAAGGTCTCATCAATCTGAAATTATGTACCGAACCCTTTCGATTCGTTCCTATGCTTTAAATATCGATGATTTATCCGGATATTGCAAGGATTAGATGACTTTTGCATCCTTATACTTTTTCCCTTGCCAGGGGAAGTGCTAAACCAAAACCTGGAATTACGCTTTCAGGGAGGAAGTCGGGTGAAAATCCCGCGCTGACCCGCAACTGTGATGTCCGTTTTAAACGGAATAAGCCAGATCTTCCCCGCGATACTTAAACCTCGAGGTTGGGGAGTATCGTAAATCTCGCTCTTTAGCGCATCAGCGCTTTCTGCGATGGGGCCCCGAAAGCTAAAATGTCGGGGCTCTCGAACGGAAAAAGAAAACCACTGCAAATACAAAATCGTTCGGATCTTCTTTAGATCAATGATCGACTAACGTTATTTTGCCTTTATTTCTTTTTCTGCGACATCCGGCAGAAATCAGGAGAGAAAATGAGAAAATTCAAGAAACAAGCGGCTTTGTTACTAACCCTCACTTCATTGTTCGCCTTTGTGAACTGTTTCGAATTGGGAGAGTCGAAAAAATCCGACGATCCGGCTACACTTGCATTAGTTGCGTTAGCGGGATTAAATCCAATTGCGGGAAATTATAATTACTATAATGGAACCGTCGACTATGCAGGCGGAACTTATACTGCACCGGGAAATGAAATTGTAGGAACATATAATATCTCTCTTTCTTTAGTCGCACAAACGATGTTCGATGCTACTTACGGTAATAGTTATTTATACGGTGAGATCCAGGAAATCGACACGAATAAAAAAGTGATCTATGTCCGTTTCCGTGGAGATTCCTCTTTTTCCCAAGGAAACTATGCTTGGTACAGATGGATCGTTAAAGACGGTAAAACTTATGTTTGTCCGGACCTTTCAGACGTTTCCACTCAGACAACTTTAGCATCCGCAAAAGACGATGATTTGAATTATTATTCCGACCCGAGCGATATTAATGCAGGTTGTGGCTTGAATAGCGGTTTCGATCCAGCTCCTTGGAGCAGGCTTGAACTGAACTAAAATCATATAAGAGAAACAGGTAGAACAGGATATTCATATGAAAATATTTCAAATTTCCATAATATTTGTCTGTTTCTCTTTAGTTTTTACCAATTGCGACGATTCAAAAAGTTCAGCCGGTGCAGAATCACTTCTCGCTTTAGGATTAGATGGATCCGGTTTCCTAAGCTCCTGTGACTTGAGAAATCCTGAAACAGGTAGAGGTATTTTTGTAGCTGATGAAATCGTTTCCGCTCCGACTAATAACGGAATAGGATTCAAAGATTCAGATTGTTCGGTAGACGGAATTCGTGGACAGGGAAAGTTTAACGGTTCCTTAGATGTTTATAGTATAGAAGATTCTGGGAGTGGATCGGCGATCATACTTCGTTGGTCTGGAGCCAAAGTTCTTCCTACAAGTGGGATCGATTTTATAGTCTACGAAAATCCGTTTTTTATCGGAGTACAAAACGATTCCAACACTTTTAATAATGTTTTTATGGAGCCTCTAATTGTTGAAGTCGGAAATGATTTAGCCAATTGGTGTGGTTGGGATCCTGAATATACGAATTCGGATCCGAACACTTTCGTAGGAAATCCGATTTACTGGGAAAGATTCGCAGGCATTACTCCTTTCAGCTATAATCAAGACACAAATCCTATGACCGTTCCGGAAGTTTTCGATACGGATATCGTTAATGGTGGTGGCGGCGGAGACGGCTTTGATTTAGCGGATTCTAATTTCGGAAATTCAGGGACCGGATGTACTGGAGGACTAAAAACGGATATCCAGGCGAACGGATTCACCTATATCAAAATATCCGCAGCTAAAACTATTTTAACTTCTCTACCGATCGATCCGGCTCATGCAAATCCCGATATAGACGGAGTCATCGCAAAATCCGTAACCCCTTAATCTAAAACTGAAACAAAGATTTTCCGACCTTTTTTCGGTTTAACGCTAAAATTCTTAAAAGTGAAAACAATATGATCCGCCCAAAAGATGTGCACCAATTGAACTTAGATAAATATTTACGTAATAAGATAGATACCAAGACAAAGCCATTAGGCGCCTTGGGAAAATTAGAAGATCTAGCCTATCGTATAGGCACGATCCAGAACACAGTGGACCCTGTATTGTCCAACCCTCATTTACTAGTATTTGCAGGAGATCATGGACTGGCAGACTCAGGAGTTTCCGCATTTCCCAAAGAAGTTACTTACCAGATGGTATTAAACTTTTTGAATGGAGGAGCTGCGATAAACGTATTCTGCAAACAGCATGGAATCAAATTGCTTGTGATAGATGCAGGCGTTTCCGGCGACTTTGAACAATCTCATCCTGATTTTATACCTGCAAAGATCGCAGCTGGAACTAGGAATATTCTGAACGAAGCAGCAATGACAAGAGAGGAATGTGAAGAAGCAATCCGTATCGGTGGAGAGATCGCAATCACCAAAATCCCCAAAGAATGTAATGTGATTGGATTCGGGGAAATGGGAATCGGAAATACTTCCAGTGCTTCTTTGCTCGCTTCGGTATTTTTAGATCGTTCCGCAGAAGATCTTACAGGAAGAGGAACAGGCTTAGACGACGAGTCCTTAGCACGTAAGAAACAAATCCTGGCTGAATGCAGAGCAAAACATAAAGTAAATCCAAAAGATCCGATTGAAGTTCTTTCCAAGTTTGGAGGTTTTGAGATCGCGATGATCTGTGGGGCTATGCTTTCTTCTTATAAAGAGAATCGTTTGATCTTGGTTGATGGTTTTATCGCAAGCTCTGCATTCTTAACTGCTTCAAGAATCGAACCTAAGATCGTTCGTAATGCAGTATTTGCTCATAAATCTTCCGAGCAAGGGCATAAGCTGATCCTGGAGTTTTTTGATGCCGATCCTATCTTAGATCTTGGGCTTCGTTTGGGAGAAGGAACCGGATGTGCACTTGCTTATCCTATCTTAGAATCCGCATTAGCGTTCTTAAGAGAGATGGCAAGTTTCGAATCCGCAGGCGTTTCCGAAAAAAAAGATTAAGCGAAGAGTAAATTCTCGCTGCCCGAATCGGAGGAATGAATAAGTTCGTCTTTGCATGTTTGGATTTATCCGCAAAGAACTGATCATTTTTCTTTCCTCCGTACGTTATAATACTCGTATCATTGTTCCGTCTTGGGTGGAACATTCAGACGAATATCTTAATTCTTCCTCCAGATATT